>JAYUBY010000567.1:0-1896 GCA_043740635.1 Alphaproteobacteria bacterium | reverse complement strand
GCAAATCCGCGCTCAAAAGGCGCGCCTCGCGTGGGCAGGGTGAGCCATGTCGCCGCGCTGTCTGCTTTGTAACTTGCGTCGCACCCCGCAGTTGCGCTCATGCTCCGCGGGCCACATTACTCGGGGAAGGAACCCATCATGAAGATTCAACTCGTCGCGGGCCTCGCAGCTCTCGCGACTCTAGCCGCCGTTCCGTCGTTCGCTCAGGCTCCGGCCGCCGCTCCGGCCGCCGCCGCCGCCGCCGCCGGCAAGTGGTCGGTGGACAAGACCCCGATCGGCACCATCTGGGCCGATCCCACCGGCAAGGCGATCCTGCTCAAGGCTCTGCCGCCGCTGGAGCAGTACATGGACCAGATCAAGGACATGACGCTCAGCCAGGTCGCGCCGATGAGCCAAGGCGCCATCGACGACGCCAAGCTGAAGGAAATCCAGATCGAACTCGACAAGGTGAAGTAAGCCTCGTCCACTCGGACTTAACGAAACGATCCCTCCCCGGCGACGGGGAGGGATTATCTTTTTGGGGCTTAGGGCGCGGGCCGCGCTGGCGCGGCCAGCAGGGGCGTCACCAGCTCTTCGAAGCTATGCTCGTCGAAGGCGCCGGCTTCCGCATGGCGCACGATGCCCTCGCGGTCGATGACGTAGCTGGTCGGGACCCCCCGCATCACGCCATAGCCGCGCCCGGCGAGCTGCCGGGCGAGCGGGAACGACAGCGCGTCGGCCAGGTGCTGCAGCTTGTCGGCCGGCACCGAATTCTCCGTGGCGATCGAAAACACCTTCAGGTCGCTCTGCGGGTGATGGCGCAGGTAGCTGTCAAAAGCGATCATCTCGGCCCGGCAAGGCGTGCACCAGGTGGCCCAATAGTTGATCACCACCACCTTGCCCTTGAGATCGGACAGCTTCACCTTCTGCTTGTCGAAGGTGGTGATCGTGAAGTCGCCGGCGGGTTTGCCCACCTCGACGGCCTGGGCCGTGGACGACGCCACGACGAGGCCAAGCGCCAGAGCGCCAGCTGTCCAGAACCCCATTCCGCCCCCCAAAGCGCGCCGAAGTTGCACGGCGGTCGGCGCGCGCCGGTAGCTTGCCACGTCAGATGGCGATTACCACCACTTCTGCGGCTTGGCCCGGAAATCGGCGGCCTTTTCGAGCGCGCCGCCGAGCGAGAACAGCGTGCCCTCATCCAAAGCGCGGCCGATCAACTGCAGGCCGAGCGGCAGGCCGGCGCCGTCGAGGCCGGCCGGCACGCTCATGCCCGGAAGGCCGGCCAGGTTCACAGTCACCGTGAAGATGTCGTTCAGGTACATGGCCACCGGATCGTCCGAACGATCGCCCAGGCTGAAGGCGGCGCTGGGCGCCGTGGGCGTCAGCAAGGCGTCGACCTTCTCGAAGGCCTGGTCGAAGTCGTCGGCGATGCGGCGGCGGACCTTGAGCGCCTTCAGGTAGTAGGCGTCGTAGTAGCCGGCCGAGAGCACGTAGGTCCCGATCAGGATGCGGCGCTTGACCTCGGCGCCGAAGCCCTCGGCGCGGGACTTCTCGTAGGTGTCAGTGAGGTTCGCGCCGTCGACGCGCAGGCCGTAGCGCATGCCGTCGTAGCGGGCGAGGTTCGACGAGGCCTCGGCGGGCGCCACGATGTAGTAGGCCGGGAGGGCGTATTTGGTGTGCGGCAGCGACACCTCGACGATCTCGCAGCCAGCGTCCTTCAGCCAGGCGATCCCCTGCTCCCAGAGCGCATCGATCTCCGGGGGCATGTTGTCGACGCGGTACTCCTTGGGCACGCCGATCCTTAAGCCCTTCACCGACTTGCCGACGAAGGACGCGAAGTCCGGGGTGTCGACCGGCAGGCTGGTGGAATCCTTCGGGTCGTGGCCGGCCATGGAGGTGAGCAGGATCGCGGCGTCC
>JAYUBY010000566.1:0-1622 GCA_043740635.1 Alphaproteobacteria bacterium | reverse complement strand
CGCTACCGCGACTTCGACGACAACATCATCAGCCTGACGGCCCCCTCGCCGCGTTAAACGGGAGCGTATTCCCATGGACGGAGGCCGAACGACTGCGGTGTGTCTTGTGCTAGCAGCGCCACCTCGAACTTGCCGCCGCCCATGCCGAGTTGCTGCATGCCCAGCGTGACAGCTGCTGCCAGCTTCGGTGCACCGCTGCGCCGCGCCGCCGAGACGCGTTTTGCCTCGGCCTGATACGCCGCCAGCGTCTGCGCTGCGTCGCGTTGCAGCGCTTCGACGTCGCTTGCCGCGTCGAGCGCCTGCAACTCGGACTTCCACTGCGCCAGCAGCGCCGGGAGTTCGTCGGGTGGGCGGCGATACCGACGCGCCAGGCCCATCCAGGCTGACAGGCGTTCGTCCAGCACCTGCAGGCGCTGTGGTTCGATCTCGGTGTGGTGCAGCCCGCCAGAGTGGTCTTTCGCCCTCCAACGTCAAGATCAGCGTCCATCGAGGCCTGAAGAAGCTGATGGCCCGAGTGCAGAGGGGTGAACCCGATGCAAACTGACGAATTGATTGCCCGGTTGGGAATGCAGGTTCGCGCCTTACCGAGTCACGCAGCGATCAAACGACTCTGCACAGCCCTGTTTCTGGGCGGCGTGACTGCTTTCGGACTTCTGGCGCTAACCTTCGGTTTGCGGCCGGACTTCGTCCAGGCGGCGGCAACGCTCCCGTTCTGGATGAAATCGATGTTTACGCTCTCCCTGGTCTGGGCCGGCGTTGTCGTGGTGCGCCGGCTCGGTGACCCCGATGGTCGAGTAGGTCGTGCATGGTGGGGTCTCGTCGCCCCCCTCGGAGTCGCGGCGATGATGGCGATAGGCGAACTGGTGTCCGCGCCAGGACCCGACCGCCTGGGTCTGATGGTTGGCCATACGGCATCTCGATGCTCACTGGCGATCCTGGGTCTGTCAGTTCCTGTCTTCGTCGCGCTCCTGTGGACATTCCGGCGACTGGCCCCAACGAGATTGCGACAGGCCGGTGGGGTGATCGGAATCCTTTCCGGCGCGGCAGGGGCGAGTGTTTACGCCTTCACATGTCCGGAAACCTCGGCCGCATTCATGATCACCTGGTACAGCGCCGGTATATTGGCGGCTGGGGCCCTCGGTGCGGCTGTGGGACCGCGCTCACTTCGTTGGTGACCTGTTGGGGTCCCGAGCTGGCTAGACGATTTGCGTATGCGAGGCTATGAGACAGCCGCGGAACCGCAAAAGCGGACTGCAAATCATCAACGGGGGGTTCGATTTATCTTAAATAACTTCAGTAACTTATAGTTTTCAGAGGTCAGCCCCACCGTCTCCGCCAATCTGTCAACACAAGACCAATCGTTTCAAGGGCATGACAGAACCTCGATTTGACGTGCGTACCCCAATGGCGCTGACCTGCCCGCCGCCGGCCATGGAGTTGAGCGTGTTCAACATCGGCGCGAACGTGAACTTTCCGCTGGTCGACACCACCTCGCGGGTGTTCCGCAAGGTCTGGGAAATGGCCTGCTTCGCTGGCTTCCTCTCCGGGCGCGAAGCGGCTCGGCATATGCTTCCGCGTGGGCGCGGCTCCTTGTTCTTCACCGGAGCTACGGCGGGTCTGCG
>JAYUBY010000565.1:0-22803 GCA_043740635.1 Alphaproteobacteria bacterium | reverse complement strand
TTTTCCGTTCATAAATGGGCGTTTCCGTTGTTGACGGAAGCGCAACGATCCCTATAACGAAGCGCTTCCGCGAAAGAGCGCGAAGGACGAACCGGCTTGACCTTCGGGGCGAGGGGCCGGGGCGCCGTTCGCGCTTCTCTTGCGTGACCAGGAGAGATCTGAACGTGGCCCGTATCGCTGGCGTCAATATTCCGACTAACAAGCGCGTAGTGATAGCGCTGCAATACATCCATGGCATTGGCCCGGCGAAGGCACGGGACATTGTCCAGAAGGTGGGCATTGAAGATGCGCGTCGCGTTAATCAGCTGACCGACCAGGAAGTGCTTCAAATCCGCGAAACCATCGACCGCGATTTCACCGTCGAAGGCGACCTGCGTCGCGAAACTGCGGTTAACATCAAGCGCCTGATGGACCTCGCCTGCTACCGCGGCTTGCGTCACCGCAAGGGCCTGCCGGTCCGCGGTCAGCGCACCCACACCAATGCTCGTACCCGTAAGGGTCCGGCCAAGCCGATCGCCGGCAAGAAGAAGTAAGAGAGCTTATCTCCGATGGCCAAGGAACCGGGTCGCGTCAAACGGCGCGAACGTAAGAACATCACTTCGGGCGTGGCGCACGTTAACGCCTCGTTCAACAACACCATGATCACCATTACCGACGCTCAGGGGAACACCATCTCCTGGTCCAGCGCCGGCACGATGGGCTTCAAGGGTTCGCGCAAGTCGACGCCCTATGCCGCCCAGATGGCGGCCGAGGACGCTGGCCGTAAGGCCGCTGAGCACGGCGTGAAGACGCTGGAAGTCAATGTCTCGGGTCCAGGTTCGGGCCGTGAGTCGGCCCTCCGCGCCTTGCAGGCGGTCGGTATGACGATCACCACCATTCGTGACGTGACCCCCATCCCGCACAACGGCTGCCGGCCGCCAAAGCGCCGGCGCGTCTGAGTAACCAAGTATCTAATTCCCTGCACCGGACCGCGTTTGCGGCCGGTGATCCTGCGTTTTCGAGGGACATCCATCCGTGATCGAACGAAACTGGAACGAGCTTATCCGTCCCGAGAAGCCGCAAATCGAGACCGGCGCCGACGCAAACCGCAAGGCGCGGTTGGTGGCCGAGCCGCTCGAGCGCGGATTCGGCGTGACGTTGGGCAACAGCCTACGCCGCGTGCTTCTCTCTTCTCTTCAAGGCGCCGCTGTGACAGCGGTGCAAATCGACGGCGTTGTGCACGAGTTCTCCTCGCTTGAGGGCGTGCGCGAAGACGTCGTCGACATCGTGTTGAACATCAAGCAACTGGCCGTGCGCATGCACGCTGAGGGCCCGAAGCGCATGACACTTCGCGCCACCGGGCCCGGCGCTGTGACTGCCAGCCAGATTGAGGCCCCCTCCGATATCGAAATCCTCAACGGCGACCACGTGCTCTGCACGCTGGACGACGGCGCTCAGGTCCGCATGGAATTTACGGTCCAGACTGGCAAGGGCTATGTCCCGGCCGAGATGAACCGTCCGGAAGACGCCCCGATCGGCCTCATCGCCGTCGATGCGCTCTATTCCCCGGTCAAGCGCGTCGCTTACCGCGTCGAGCCGACCCGTCAGGGCCAGAGCCTCGACTACGACAAGCTGATCATGGAAGTGGAAACCAACGGTGCGGTCACGCCCGTTGACGCCGTGGCCTACGCCGCGCGCATCCTCCAGGACCAGCTGCAGATCTTCATCACCTTCGAAGAGCCGAAGAAGAAGGTCGAAGGCGAAGCCAAGCCGGAACTGCCGTTCAACCCGGCACTGCTGAAGAAGGTCGACGAGCTGGAGCTTTCGGTCCGTTCGGCCAACTGCCTGAAGAACGACAACATCGTCTACATCGGCGATCTGATCCAGAAGACCGAAGCCGAGATGCTTCGCACCCCGAATTTCGGCCGAAAGTCCTTGAACGAAATCAAGGAAGTGCTGGCCGGCATGGGTCTGCATCTCGGGATGGACGTGCCCAATTGGCCGCCCGAAAACATCGAAGAGCTGGCTAAGAAGTTCGAAGACCAGATGTAATTTCTTTCGGCGCGTCGCGAGACGCCCCGAACCCAAGGAGAGTTCCAAATGCGCCACGGTTCCGCGCACCGCAAACTGGGTCGGACTTCGTCCCACCGTACGGCGATGTTCGCCAACATGGCGGCGAGCCTGATCAAGCATGAGCAGATCGTGACCACGCTTCCGAAGGCCAAGGAGCTGAGGCCCTTCGTCGAGAAGCTGGTGACTCTCGGTAAGCGCGGCGATCTGCATGCGCGCCGCCAGGCGATTAGCTCGGTGCGTGACGTCGAGCAGGTCGGCAAGCTTTTCGCCGTGCTGGGCCCGCGTTACGCCGAGCGTAGCGGTGGCTATATCCGCGTGCTGAAGGCGGGTTTCCGTCACGGCGACAACGCGGCCATGGCGGTGATTGAGTTTGTCGATCGCGATCCGTCTGAAAAGGGCAAGGACAGCGGTCCGGTCGCCGAGACTTACGCCGACTGATCAACCGAAGCGCTGAATTTGAAAGCCCCGGAGCGACCCTCCGGGGTTTTTCTTTGCGTGCTGAAATGAACTCGACGCAGGGCCCGACTAGGTTCGGCAGATGATCCGACTTCTTCGCACCTTCGCGGCAATCGCCGCTCTGTTTGTCGTCGTTGTCGCCGTACCGGCCGTGGCAGGGGTTCTGAAGCCTGCGCCCCTGACAATCCTGGTTTCAATCGACGGTTTCCGCGCCGACTACCTGCAGCGGGGCTTAACGCCAAACATCGCGGCGCTGGCCGCAGACGGTGCGCGCGCCCAGGCCATGCACCCGTCCTATCCGAGCCTGACCTTCCCTAACCACTACACCCTCGTGACAGGACTGCGGCCGGACCGTAGTGGCATCGTCGACAACAACATGGAGGATCCGCGAAAGCCGGGCGTCTCCTTCTCCATGGGCAATGTCGACGTTTCGCACGATCCGTTCTGGTGGGACGAAACTGAGCCGTTGTGGGTGACGGCCGAGCGGGCGGGTGTGCGGACGGCCACGATGTTCTGGCCGGGCTCCGATCTGGCAATTCGCGGGGTCCAGCCACGCGACTGGAAGATGTACGACAAGAAGTTTCTAGCTGACCAAAGGGTCGATCAGGTGCTGGTCTGGCTCGGCAAACCTGCCGCGGAACGACCAAAGTTCGTAACCCTCTATCTCGACGAAGTCGATACCTGGGGCCACAACGCTGGGCCTGACTCTGAGGAAGTGAACGCAGCACTTGCCCTAACGGACACCGCTGTTGGACGCTTAGTTGACGGCCTGAAAGCACAGGGCCTCTTCGCCGACGCTGACCTGGTGATCGTCGCCGACCACGGCATGGCGTCCACTTCACCCGACCGGGTGACCTATCTCGATGACTTGTTACCAGCCGCCGACCTACATGCCGTCAGCCTTGGTCCCGAAGCGACGATCCGGCCGACACCGGGCCGCGAGGACGATGTCGCCAAGGCGCTCCTCAGCCCGCACCTGCACATGACCTGCTGGCGCAAGGCGGACATGCCAGCTCGCTTCCACTACGGCAAGAACCCGCGCGTGCCGCCTTTCGTTTGTCTAGGTGAAACCGGCTGGGTGATCTCGGCCACCAAGGGCCACGGAGTGAACAAAGGTTCTCACGGCTTTGATCCCTTTGATCCCCAGATGGATGCTCTGTTCGTGGCTCATGGGCCGGCGTTCCGGAAGGGCGTCGTGCTGCCGGCGTTCGATAATGTCGACGTCTATCCGTTGCTGGCCGCTCTGATCGGCGTCAAACCCCAGCTGAATGATGGCAATCTGGCGGACCTGGGGCCGGGGCTGCTACCCTGAGGTCATGGACCCGGAAGTCGAGATTGAAGGCTTCATCGCCAAATTGACCGACGAGGTGGCCGGTCAGCTGCGCGCCGCGCGCATCAAGATGCGCGAGCGCCTGCCGGGCGCTTTGGAGATCGTCTATGACAACTTCAACGCGCTAGCGATCGGCTATGGCCCGACGGAGCGGTCGAAGGACATTATCTTCTCGATCGCCGGTTTTCCCCTTTGGGTAAGTCGTTTCCTTGTAGGCGGTCCATTCCGAAGCGACCCAAAGGGCTTGCTGAAGGGCGAGGGCAGCACAGTGCGCCATATCGTGCTCAAGACCCCGGCAACGTTGAATGACCCGGATGTTAAAGACCTGATGGACCAGGCTATTGTGCGGGCTGTGATTCCGCTCAACGCGGCCCAGCCCTTCCGAACTGTGATCAAGTCGATTTCCGTGAACCAACGGCCCCGGAGGCCTGCTTGACGAATTAATTGCAGTGTGCGTTAAATATTGCGGTCAGGCAGAAGGAATGATGTCTATGACCGAACGTCCTGCAATCGTCTCGACCCTCTTCTACAGGGAACCCATCGCCGCGATGAAATGGCTGGAGGCGGCGTTCGGATTTGAGACCACTAGGCTGCTGACCGATGCAGAGGGCCGGGTAGGGCACGCCGAGATGAGCTTTCACGGCTGCCCGATCAACATCGGCGGAGAGTTCGGGGGGCCTCTATTGGGGGGTGTGCTGATGAAGAGCCCTGAGAATCTGGGAGGCGATGGCAGCCAATTCTTGAGTGTGGCGCTGGAGCAGGGCCTCGACGCTCATTGCGAGCGAGCAAAGGCCGCCGGCACCCGGATCACCGCCGAGCCAGAGACGCAGTTCTATGGCGCGCGGACCTATCGCGCCCTCGACATCGAAGGTCATGTCTGGAATTTCAGCCAAGAGATTGAGGAGGTCTCCGGCGAGGAGATGGAGCGAGCCAGCGGCCTGAAGATCGCGACATCGCTTAAGGGATTCTAGGATGGAAAGCCGCGCTCGGTTGCCGACCGTCGGCCCGGTCATCTGGTATTCGAAGCCTCAGGCTGCGATCGAATGGCTTGAAGTGGCCTTTGGCTTCGGGCGGCGGCTAGTGGTCGAGGGCGAGGGCGGCGCCGTCCACAATTCCGAACTCATCATCGGCGATGGCTACGTCATGGTGGTCGAGCCGCCGCAGGACATGGCCGTGAGCCCCGCCGAGTTTGGCGGCCGATCGACACAATCGGTGCACATCCAGCTGGCCGAAGGCATCGACGACCACTGCGCTCGCGCCCGTGCGGCCGGCGCCCGGATTGTCCGCGAGCCCGCCACCCAGCCCTATGGCGATCGGGTCTACACCTGCACAGATCTGGAGGAGCACCCCTGGTCCTTCGGTCAGTCGGTGGAGGTGCTTTCCGACGACGAGGTCGCCGAGGCGACGGGCCACAGAATCGTGTCGGGTCCGGCATGAGCAGCTTGCGGGCTCACGAAAGAGTCGACCGCACGCTGGCGGCGCTCGCCGATCCTCACCGACGCCAGGTGATCGACCTTCTGAGCCACGGGCCACGGGCCGCAGGTGACCTGGCGAGGGAACTGGAGATTTCCGCGCCGTCGATGAGCCGGCACCTGAGAACCCTTCGCGAGAGCGGCCTGGTGGAGGAGAGCCATCCCAGATTCGATGCGCGCGTTCGAATCTATGCCCTGAAGTCGGGGCCCATGGTCGATCTAATGCGATGGCTCGAGGAGGCTGAGAGGCTGTGGAGCGAGCAGCTTCTGGCCTTCAAGGCACACGTCGAGCGCAGGTCTGACCCCCAGAGCAGCCTGCCTGAGAAGGATAGATGACCTCCAAGGTCTATGTGGCGCTGCGGGTGAAGGCTTCGCCGGAGCGGGCGTTCGCGCTGTTTGTGGACGAGATTGGCGCGTGGTGGCGGCCAAGCCCTCTGTTCGAGACCACGCCTAGGCCGGGACGACTTTCCTTCGAACCGAATGAGGGAGGCCGGCTGATCGAGACACGCCAGGGTGGAAAAGTCTTCGAGATCGGTCGGATCCGGGTCTGGGATCCGCCGCGGCGTATAATTTTTTCCTGGCGACAGGCGAGTTTCCCGCTCGATCTTCATACAGAGGTCGAGGCAGCCTTCGAAGCCGTTGGTGCCGAGACGAGGGTCAGTATTGAACACCGCGGCTTCGACCAGGTCCCGTCCGGCGCGGCGCGCCACGGTTTCCCGGACGATGTCTTGCTGGTTCGCCTGGCCGAATTCTGGCGCGGTCAGATCGTGGCTCTCGGCGAGACGTTTGCATAACCCCGGTGCGAGAGTTCTTGTTTTGGTTCATGGTCGACGCAGGTGAACTAGAATGAGCGATCAAGCGATGCCGGTGGGCCGGCCAAAGCGCCGCGCCGCGTTCGGCTTCATCTTCGCCACCGCGCTGATGAACGCGATCTCGTTCGGCATCATGATCCCGATCCTACCCAATCTGATCAAGCAGTTCACCGGCGGCGACTTTGCCGCGGCCTCGCTGACCAATGTGCTGTTCGCCACCGTCTGGGGGCTGATGCAGTTCTTTTGCGGCCCGGTCTTAGGATTGTTGTCCGACCGGGTAGGCCGGCGGCCGGTGTTACTGATCTCGCTTTTCGGCTTGGCGGTGGACTTCCTGTTCATGGCACTCGCGCCAAACCTCTCCTGGCTGTTCGTGGGCCGGGTGATCAACGGCATGACTGCCGCCAGCTTCTCGACCGCCGGCGCCTATGTTGCCGAGCTATCGGTTTCGCCCTCTATGGCTTCGCGCCGACGGGCTGGATCTATCTTTCTGCGGCGCCGATCTTCGCCCTGATCAACTTAATGCAGCCCGGCTTGCAAGGTCTGATGACGCGGCGCGTTGGACCGCAAGAGCAGGGCCAGCTGCAGGGCGCAAACCAGAGCCTACAGGGGATCGCCTCGACTATTGGGCCAATGGTGTTCGGAACGCTCTTCGCCTGGGCGGTGCGCCATGACGCGACCCTGCACGCGCCAGGCCTGCCGATCTTTCTGGCCGGTGGTCTACTGGTGGTGGCCTTCCTTTTCGGCCTGCGGGTCCACCGCGGGCAGGGCCCGGCGCCCGATGCGCCGCGTAGCGCTTGATCTTCGCCATTAAAGCGCCTGAAAACCCAGGCGAACTAGGTTTTTGACCTGATCTTCGAGACCTCATGAGAGACTCCATGCGCGCCCATCGCGTCCTGATCCCGACTCTCGCCATTTTCGCAGCCGGCGCTTTCGCCTGCTCCAGCCAAGCCCAGCCCGCGTCTGCTGAGGTCTCACGCATCGTGCCCGTCAGCGCCGGGGGCATGAAGCAATCGTTCGCGCCCATCGTGAAACGTGCAGCGCCCGCGGTGGTGAACATCTCTTCGAAGCGGACCGTTCGTCAGCAGGATGTCTTCTTTGAGCGGTTTGGCGTCGGCGTACCGAGAGACCGGGTCGTGGGCTCTCTTGGGTCGGGTGTGATCGTCCGGTCCGACGGAGTCATCGTCACCAACAACCATGTGATCGAGGGCGGTCAGGAGATCACCGTCGCGCTTTTCGACCGCCGGGAGTTCCCGGCGCACGTAATTCTGGCCGACGAGCGCACCGACCTAGCGATCCTGAAGATCGACCTGCCGCCGGGTGAAAAGCTGCCGGTGATGCCAATTGCCGAACACGCCGACGTCCAGGTTGGCGATCTAGTCCTGGCTATCGGCGACCCCTTCGGCGTCGGCCAGTCCGTGACCAACGGGATCATCTCGGCGCTCAACCGCACGGCAGACCCCAGCGGCGGCGCTTATATTCAGACGGACGCAGCAATCAATCCGGGCAACTCGGGCGGAGCGCTCGTCAGCATGGACGGCGACCTCCTGGGGGTGAACAGCTTCATCTATTCGCAGTCAGGTCAGTCCTCCGGCATCGGTTTCGCGATTCCCGCGGTCGTGGTGCGCCGGGTCGTCGAGACAGCCATGGGTGGCGGCCACGCCGTCGTTCGGCCCTGGCTGGGCGCGCGCGCCCAAAGCGTGACACCTGACCTCGCGAAAAGCATGGGGCTCGCTACGCCCTCTGGAGCTGTGATAGCCGACATCTGGCCCAACGGAGCTGCGGCGCGTGCGGGACTGAAGCAGGGTGATCTCGTAACCAGCGTAGACGGTGCCCCGGTAGTCGATGCCGCGGCCCTGAACTATGCCTTCGCCACACGTCGCCCCGGAGAAACCCTGAAGATTGGCGTGCGCCGGGCTGGCGCCGACCAGGCGCTAAGCGTCCACGCCGAGGCCGCTCCTGCAACGCCGGCTCGCGACGAGCAGGTGATCGCTGGGCGTAATCCATTGGAGGGCGCGACGGTCGTCAACCTATCGCCTGCGGTAGCTGAAGAGGTCGGCCTCGACCCGTTCAGCCGCAAGGGCGTACTCGTGTTGAAGACCGCGGAAGGCAAGGCCCATCAGATCGGCATGCAACCTGGAGACATTATCCGGGCCGTCAACGGCCGCGACATCAAGGACGTCCATGACCTGACCAACGCCGTCGTGACGCCGGCTAGGCTTTGGCAGCTGACGATCGAGCGGAACGGCCGCCAGATCACCGCAACCTTTCCCGCCTAGGCGCCTCGCAAAGCTGCTCACCGTCCGGGTCGGGGTTTGCTAGACAAGGGTCATGGCCGATCTCTTCGAAGCCGCGGGCCTGGTCCCTCAGGCGCCGTCACCGCTTGCCGACCGTCTGCGGCCCCAGCGTCTGGACGAAGTCGTGGGCCAAGATCATTTGTTGGGGCCGGACGGGCCGATCGGGCGGATGGCAGAGGCCAAACGCCTCGCATCAATGATCCTTTGGGGTCCGCCCGGCACCGGCAAGACCACCATCGCGCGCCTGCTGGCCAAGGAGGCAGGTTATGAGTTCCAGCAACTTTCGGCGGTGTTCTCCGGCGTCGCTGACCTGAAGAAGGCCTTCGAACAGGCTAGAGTGCGGCGCCTCGCCGGCCAGTCGACCCTGCTGTTTGTAGACGAAATCCACCGCTTCAATCGCGCCCAGCAGGACGGCTTTCTGCCCTTCGTTGAGGAAGGGATCGTAACCCTCGTCGGCGCCACGACTGAGAACCCATCATTCGAGCTGAACGGCGCGCTTCTGTCCCGCTCGCAGGTCTTCGTGCTTAGACGGCTAGACGACGAGGCGCTCGCAGCCTTGCTGCAGAAGGCCGAGACCTTCGAGGGGCGGCCCCTTCCGCTGGAACCTGATGCGCGACAGGCCCTGACGACGCTCGCCGATGGCGACGGGCGCTATCTGCTGACACTCGCCGAGACCCTGTTCAACTTTGGATCGGCCCGCTTGCTCTCCACCAAGGACCTGGGACAGGTTCTGCAGAAACGAAGCCCCGCCTACGACAAGGATCGGGAGGAGCACTACAACCTCATCTCTGCCCTCCATAAGTCGATACGTGGTTCGGACCCGGATGCGGCGCTCTATTGGCTGGCGCGCATGTTGGCGGGCGGAGAGGACCCCCTGTTTGTGGCGCGCCGCCTGATCCGGGCAGCGGCAGAGGATATCGGCGAGGCCGACCCGATGTCCCTGGTGCTCGCCAATGCCGCCAAGGATACCTACGACTTCTTGGGCTCACCGGAGGGCGAGATCGCCTTGGCGCAGCTGACAATCCACTTGGCAACCGCGCCGAAATCCAACGCGGTTTATCGGGCCTATAGTGCGGCCATGAAGGCGGCTCGGGAGACGGGCTCGCTGATGCCGCCGGCCCACATACGCAATGCGCCGACCAAGCTGATGAAGGACCTCGGCTACGGCAAGGGCTACGCCTATGACCACGATCAAGCCGACGGCTTCTCCGGCCAGGATTATTTCCCAGACGAGATGGACCGCCAGACCTTCTACACGCCCAAAGGAGATGGCTCCGAGGCGAAGATCAAAGAGCGTCTCGAACGCTGGGCGGCGCTGCGCAAAGCGCGAGGTGGTTGATCGACAACGTTGTTATCTCGCCGCCCGGGACGTAGGCTCCGCCCAACAAGCTCGGGGGAGGATTGCAAGATGACTGCGACAACAGATGCGCGGCGCGCCGGCGCGCCCTGGCACTTCTGGGTGGTGGGCGTTGCCGGACTGCTGTGGAACAGCATTGGCGGCTACGACTACACCATGAGCCATCTGCAGGGAGACACCTACTACCGGCAGGCCCACATGAGTGACACGCAGATCGCGTTCATGCAGGCCTACCCGAGCTGGATGCATGCAGTTTGGGCGATCGGCGTCTGGGGATCAGTGGCCGGAGCCGTCCTTTTGCTTCTCAGGATGAGGTGGGCGCTTCATGCCTATGCGCTGTCGACCCTGGGTGCGATCGGCGCGCTCCTATACTCCGCGCTCATGCCGGGCGGACCGGGCGCCGTCTTTCCGACGATCATCGTGGCCGTCTGCCTATTCTTCGTTTGGTATTCGTGGACGATGACGAAGTGGAGTGTGCTCCGCTAGACGGAGCAGGTGAACAAGAAAACTCCCCCGCCTGTCGTCCTGAGCGCAGACGAAGTTGCTCTCGTCCGCGGGCTAGTGATCTATGAGGACCCGGAAATCCTCGCCTTGAACAAGCCCGCCGGCCTGTCTAGCCAAGGTGGACGGGGACAGGTCCACACGCTGGATGAACTGCTTTGGGCCTTCGCCAAGCCCGGCAAGGCTAGGCCCCGCCTGATCCACCGCCTTGATCGCGATACGTCTGGCGTCATCTTGACCGCCAAGACCAAGCCCGCCGCTAGCTTTCTCGGCAAGGCGATGATGGGGAGAAAATTCTCCAAGACCTACCGCGCCATCGTGACGCCCGACGCGCCGCAGCCAAAGGCTGGCTCGATCGACGTGCCGCTGCGCCGCGACGAACAGGGCCGCGAGGCCTACATGCGCGTATGCCCGCCGGATCACCCCGACGCAGAAATAGCGCGCAGCCGCTATCGAACGTTGGCCGAGGCCAGCGGTGCCGCCTTGATGGAACTCGATCCCGAGACGGGGCGCATGCACCAACTGCGGGTGCATCTTGCGCACCTTGGTCGGCCGATTGCCGGAGATGCCCGTTACGGCGGCGCACTAGTGGTCGCCGGCCATACCGTCCCGCGTCTGATGTTGCATGCCGCCGCTCTTACGTTTCCGCATCCTTCGGGTGGGAAGAAGCGTCTCGAGGCCCCGATGCCCGCCGACATGGCCGGGCTCATTGCGACCCTGGGCCTGGGTTGAGCCGGAACTTCTGCGCCAATTCGCCCGTTTGCTTGGGTGAAGCCGTCGAGCCCAACGGCTTTCCGCGGGACAAAGATCGATGAAACGACTGATCCTGCCAGCGCTCGCCGCACTAACGCTTGCTGCCTGCGAAACCCCGGAGCCAATGGCCTACCAGCCCGCGGGCGGCCCACACGGAATGGGCTTCTCGGAGACCCGGATCGAGCCAGGACGCTACCGTGTGACTTTCCACGCCAGCGCAGGCGCGCCTGCGGTCCAGGCTCAGGACTACGCGCTTCGCCGGGCCGCCGACTTGGCGCTGGCCGACGGCTACGACTGGTTTCGGGCTTATGGTCGCAACCTGGGTTGGATCGGGGGGAGCGGACCTCAGATCGGGCTCGGTGTCGGGGGAGCGAGCTTCGGGAGACGGGGCGCAATGGGCGGTAGCGTCGGCACGGGCTTCAGCCTCGGCGGCGGTCCAGCGCCGGTTGCGACTCTGGAGGTCGTGATGGGCAAGGGGCCCAAACCCCAGGATCGGGACGCCTATGACGCACGCGGTGTTCAGCGGTCTATCAACGGTCCCGCCTGACGGCCTTTGCGGCGGCGCCCGAGCCGTCGCATAAGGAGGCAATGCTGAATCTTCTCCTTGTCGCCGGGGGCGGCGCCTTCGGTGCGGTCTGCCGTTACGTTCTGGGCATTCGACTGTTCAAAGCGTTCGGGCCAGGCCTTCCTTATGGAACCTTCACTGCGAACCTTATTGGCGGCCTACTGATGGGCATCCTCGTCGGCGTGTTAGGCCTGAAGGGTGGCGCAGACCAAGAGCGGTGGCGTCTGTTGCTGGGCGTGGGTGTCCTGGGTGGCTTCACCACTTTCTCGTCCTTTTCGTTGGAAGTGGCATTGATGATTGAACGACGAGCCTACGGCCTGGCTGCGGCATACAGCCTGGCTTCAGTGGTGCTGTCGTTGCTCGCCCTCTTCGTGGGGCTCTTGCTGATGCGCAAGCTCCTCGCATGAAGGAGGTTCGCACCCTCTATGTGGACAGCGGCGAGGACGGCGTGCGTCTGGATCGCTGGTTCAAGCGTCGCTGGCCGCACCTCAACCACGTGCAGATCCAAAAGCTCGCCCGCTCCGGCCAGATCCGTGTTGATGGCGGGCGCGCAAAGCCTGAGACACGCCTAACGGCAGGTGCGCAGATCCGAGTGCCGCCTTTGCCCGACGCACCGCCGCCGCGCGACAAGGACGCGCTTGATCCGCGTGAGATTGCCTTCGCCAAATCGTTGGTCCTTTTCGAGGATGACGATGTCTTGGTGCTGAACAAGCCCGCGGGCCTGGCCGTCCAGGGTGGCACCAAGACTTCCAAACACATCGATCGCCTGCTCTCGGCCTGGGGCGAAGGCTTGGAGCGACCTAGATTGGTGCACCGGCTGGACCGCGACACGTCCGGCGTCCTTGTTCTGGGAAAGTCACCCGGCGCGGCCGCCAAACTGGCGGGCGCCTTCGCCAAGCGACGCGCTCAGAAGACCTATTGGGCGTTGGTTGCGGGCTTCCCGAAGCCCGGTGAAGGACTGCTCGATTTGCCGCTGGTCAAGAAGGGCGTGGGCGACCGCGAGATGGTGCAGCCGGCAGATCCGACTGAACCAAGAGCCGAGGCCGCCCAGACCGAGTTTGTGACCATTTCCCGCGCCGGCGACCGTGTGGCGTGGATGGCGCTCTGGCCCCACACGGGACGAACCCATCAACTGCGCGCCCACATGCTGGCCATGGGTCACCCGATCCTGGGCGACCCGAAATACGCCACCGAGGCCTCACGCGAGTTGTCTGGCAGTCTAAAGCTACAGCTCCATGCTCGGCGGCTGGTGTTGGCTCACCCTTCGCGCGGTCAGCTCATCTTGGAGGCCCCGATCAGCCCGGAGTTGCGCGAGGGGTTCAGACATTTCGGCTTCGATGAGCACGAGGCTAATCCGGACCCGTTCAAGTCCCCTCCGAAGAAAGTCCGTCGATGAGTGAAGCCGCCACGATCGCGCAGGCGGAAACCCTGCTAGCGCAAGGGCGCAACGCCGAGGCCGTCGAGCTCACCGGACGGCTCGTTGCAGGGGCCTCACCAACGCATACGGCGTTGGCGGCACATTCCGCAGCGTTGAAGCTGGACCGACGAATCGAAGACGCCTTGGAGTTCGACCTTCAGGCCACCCAGCGGTTCGGGTCGAGCCCCATCGCCTGGCATAACTACGCAGCCACGCTTGATGATCTTGGCCGCGGAGCCGAGGCTGTCGAGGCTTGCGAACAAGCGTTTCGGCGTGGCCTCGACGCGTCACAGACCTTCGCCGTCTATGCTCGCGC
Source organism: Alphaproteobacteria bacterium (assembly GCA_043740635.1). Taxonomy (GTDB): domain Bacteria; phylum Pseudomonadota; class Alphaproteobacteria; order Caulobacterales; family Caulobacteraceae; genus Phenylobacterium. The sequence goes on along the minus strand of JAYUBY010000565.1, from coordinate 9,478 downwards.
GCTGCGCGCTGTCGGCAATCATGAACGCGCGGACTATGCCTATCGCCAGAGCCTGATGCGCGATGGCTCCGTAGTCGCCGTCGCCGTCGAATTCGCCAACTACCTCTGGATGCGGCAGGGCGACGTCGCTGCGGCTGATGGCGTCCTCGATCTCGCCTTCCAGGCTGGAGCGCCTCCTGCGCCGCTGTTGGTGGCCAAGGCGACGCTTTACGACGCCGCTGGAGACACGCAGCGGGCTGAGCGTCTGATGGAGGCGGCCACCTCCCGCATGCCGGGCGACGTGCTTGTCTTGATGGCGGCTATCGATTTCGCGCTACGCTCGGAGCGGCCTGATGAGGCGGAGCGCTACGTTCGCCTAGCCGAAGCTACCGCGCCCGATGAGCGCGCAGTGATCCAATACTCTGCCATCCTGGATCTGGCGCAAGCGCGGCCCGGAGTCGCGCTCGCCAAGCTGCGGAGCGCCCTGGAGGCCCATCCCGAGGACCAGTCGCTTTGGGGTTGGGCGGCGACCGCGGCGCGCGCGGTGGGGGATCCGCTGTATGATCAGCTGTGCGAATACGACGCGATGGTCACCGGCTACGATATCGCAACGCCGGAGGGCTGGACAAGCCTCGATGCATTCTTAGCTGATCTCGGCAAAGCACTGAAAGATATCCACCTTTACCAACAGCATCCAACCAACCAGTCCCTGCGACACGGCAGTCAGACTATGCACCTGCTGACCGGTTCCGACGTTCCGGCGGTGCGGGCCTTCTTCAAGGCCGTCGATGCGCCAATCCGTGCGCACATGGCTAGACTGGGGCAGGGCGATGATCCGCTTCGACGGCGAAACACCTTCGACTACCGCCTACAAGGCGCCTGGTCGGTGCGATTGCGTCCCGGCGGTTTCCACCGAGACCACTACCATCCCGAGGGATGGCTATCCTCAGCCTTCTACGTTGAGACGCCGGACGCGGCCCTCGAGAGCGCGGACAAGCAAGGCTGGATCCGTTTCGGCCAGCCCCCCTTCATCACCAATCCGCCCTTGCCCCCGGCCCATCTAGTCAAGCCCAAGCCCGGACGGCTGGTGCTGTTCCCGTCCTACATGTGGCACGGCACGGTGCCCTTCACCACGGACGAGGCCCGGATGACAATCGCCTTCGATGCCGTGCCGAAGTAGGCGTCAGACCAACCCGAGGACGGGTTTGACGGCAGCGCTACTCGGAAAGATCCGTTCGTCCAGCGCGACGCGGTCGACGGCCATGTGTTCGGCCAGGACGCCCTTGAAGAGGCCACGCATGTCCAGGGTAGGTGCGACGTCACGGTTCTCGAATAGAGCGTTCTGTTTGAGCGTCGGCCAGTCGCCTATTATACCGCCCGGCTTCAGCGCGCCGCCTAGGATCAGAGCCGTTGAGGCCGTGCCGTGGTCGGTGCCGCCCGTGCCGTTTGCCCGCGCTGTGCGGCCGAACTCGGTAGCGACCAGTACGACCGTATTCTTCCATTCTGGCCCGAGGCCTTGGTGGACACCGTCCAGCACCGCATCGAGGTAGGCGAGGCGGGCGTTGAGCAGTCCCGCCTGGTTTGCATGGCTGTCGAAGCCGTCCAGGGAGATGGCGGCCACCGTTGGGCCGCCGGGCTCGCGCATGAATCCGGCGAGAGATTTGCCGAGGGTCATCGCCGCCTCACGACCTTGCTGAACACCCGGACCGGCGCCTGGCTTGAAGCCCCCAGCCTTGCCTCCGCCCGCCATCATCTCGGGCGGTGCGGGCCCAGCAAGCCCCGCTGTGGCCTCCTTGGCCATGGTCTCAGTGGCGAGGCCGCGGGCGAGCGCCGGACCCAGAAGCGGGTCATTGCGGTAGAGGTCCTGCAGCAAGGTAGGCAGACGCGCCTCAGCGTCGACGCCGCGGCCCGGCGACCAGGAGGCCGTCTGCACCTTGCCGCGCAGTAGCAGCGGGGCCGTTGGGCCGATGGAGATCGCGTCGACCTTACGATGTACCGACAGCGTCTCGACGGCGCGGTTCAGCCATCCGGAGGTCGTCGAATAGACGCCGGCGGCGCCGGTCTCCAGTACGTCCTGCGCCTCGAAGTGCGACCGGGCGCGGTCAGGCGTAGCGATGGCGGGGATGATCCGCGCCTCGCCGGCCTTGGCCAAAGCGTGAATGCTGGTGAGTTGAGGGTGTAGGGCGAATGTCCCATCGACGGGCAGAGCATCATTCACCGCCAAGCCGCCGCGAAGGCCGTGATACTCCCCGTCGCCAATCGGCGGGGCGACGGAGAGGCCGTCCATGCCCCCGCGACAGATCACGACGATGACCTTCTTCTTGTTGAGGGCGCTGTCAGCGGCCATCGCGGGGACGGCGAGTAGCTGCAGGGACAGTCCGAAGCCAGCCGCGGTCGCGAGCAAGCCTCGACGTGAAGGAGCAAAAGCGTTCATCGGCGTTGGAACTCCGGGCTCATCAGAAGAAGGGCGAAGCCCTCCGACCGAGATTCGGCGCGCGCTATGGCCTTGGCCGTTTCAGGAGAGAGACGCTCGCCGAGCGCGTCGGAGGCGAGCATCTTCGGATCGCGGTCGCGCGCGGTCGCCGAGGAGAAGGCCTGCGCGAACTGCATGCGTTTAACAATGGCGTCGGGTGCCGCCCAGGACTGCGCATCCTCTGGCCATCCCTTCGGCGACGGCGCTGAGAATGGCTTTTGGCCGAGCGCGGTGAGGATCGGACCAAAGGATTGGAAATTCGGTGGCTGGTCGCCGGCGGCGCGGAAGCTCGAGACGATGAACTCGTAGGGCGTCTTGAACTTCTGAGGTGTCGGATCCCAAGCTTCAGGCGCAGTGATCAGCGCCTCGGCCACACGAGCCAGATCGCCATTTGTGGCGGTCCAGGTGGCTTCCAGACGCGCCACCAAGGCCGGTGGCGGGTCATCTGCGACGAAGTGACGGGCGAGCTTTGCGCAGACGAAACTAGCCGTTTGGGGCTTGGCAGCGAGATCCGTTAGGATGGCGTTGGTCTGCGATTTGCCGCGCTGGTCGTAGCGTACGCCCATAATCGTACGTTCACCGGGCTCATGGGCGTGCTCTCGGAACACCGCGGCGCCGTAGACGCCGTCTCGCTCGTTGCCGATGGAAAGACCCGTCATGGCGCGCGCGAATTCGGTGACGTCGGCCTGAACGTAGCCGCCGTTCACTCCGACCGTGTGCAGCTCCATAATCTCGCGGGCGAGGTTCTCATTGAGGCCAACCTTGCGCTGGACGGCCTCCTGAAATCCCGCCTGGCCGACACCTCGGGCCCCGCCGCGTCGTGAGAACATGGCGAACTGGCTGTCGGGCCCCACGGACTGGATCTGGTCGAGATAGGTGAGCATGGCCGGATGGCTCTCGGCCGCGCCCAGAAGATCCACGAACCGTCCGAAAACGTTGGGTCGGATCGCTTCTTCCTCGAACGGCCCCACGACCGTGCCGGTGATCGCTTTCGTCGCCGAGACCGTGAAGTGGTTCGCCCAGAACAGCGTCCAGCGCTCGCGGAACGAAGCGTCTGTCGAAGCGCCAAGCTGGGTTCGGGCGGTGAAGTCGCTGCTGATGTCCTGACGCAGCATATTGCCGACGACTTTCACCGGGTCGCGGGCCTCGGTCTTGTTGGGTGCGCCGTTCTCCATCAGCACGGTGCCGGCTGGAGGCGGGCGCACGTCGGCGGTTTTCTCGACGCGCGCTTCCTTTCGATCCCGGCGATATTCACGGAACTCCGCCATGCGTTGAGCGCTTGTGACCGCCTGACCTGGAGGCTGGTCGGCGCCTGAGCGTCGGATCTGACCTCTGAGATATTCTTGCGGATCTTGGCGAGCCTGAGCGATTTCACCGGGCTTGGCGCCCAGCCCGAAGCGCGTCACCGCAATCGCGGCTTTCATGTCCTGGTCGGCCAGCGCCATTGGCGCCTCCTTGCGCTTGTTCCTCGGTCCAGTCATGTCATCCAAAAGCGGCGCACTGCGGGCCGGGACGTTACGGAGTGATCCTAGCTTGGCGCGACGATTTCACGAACCGGGCGACAGGCCAAAGCGGTTCTACAGCGCCGTTTCTGTCGCTGCGATGAACGACGGGTTTACCGTTATGCTTGACGGCCGCGGCCTTCGCGGCCCGAAGGGCAGCCCCACGATCCTGCCGACTCGGGCCTTGGCAGATCAGGTCGCAGAAGAATGGGTTAGGCAGGGCGAGCAGCTGGCCTTGGCCAGCATGCATGCCATGCGCCTGGCCAATACGGCGCTGGAGGCGACGCATCATGCGCGCGAGGCGACCGCCCAGTCGATCGCCGACTTCGCGGGTTCTGACCTACTTTGCTACTACGCTGTAGCCCCTGCGGGCCTTTTGGAGCGACAGGAACGGCTTTGGGGTCCGATACTTGATCGCGCGGAGGCCGAACTCGGGCTGAGGTTTATCCGTGTCGCCGGCATCGTGCATCAGGCGCAACCGCCGGAAACGCTTGAAAGCGTTAGAGCGATGGCGCTCGAGTTGGACGACTTCGGCCTGACGGGCTTGGCGTTCGGTGCGGCGCTGTTTGGGTCGGCAGCGCTGGCGATCGCCCTTCAGCTCGGTTGGCTTGGGGGCGAGGAGGCCTTTGCCCTGTCACGCGTTGATGAGGCTTGGCAGGAAGAGAAATGGGGCGTCGACGATGAGGCCGCCGAGCGCACCGCGAGGCTGCACGGCGAGGCGGTAATGTTGGATCGCTGGTTCCGAGGTCTGACCGCCGCCTGATCTCGCGCCGCACCATTCGGTCCGGAAATTGCGCTGTAGCTTACTGATCCTCCCGGCAACTGTGCCGGAATGGAGCGGAGTCCAGCGCCGTGATCGACCAGATCACCTCCTGTCGTCGTCCCAACCCGGTCTCGGGCTTGATGGCGCGTGCGGTGACGCCGGCCGCTATGACGGCGTTGATCGAAGCCCAGGAACGCCTGTCGCAAGATGCTCCAGCCTTTGAGCGCCAGCAGACCGCCGCCCAAATTGATCAGTTGATGTACGAGTTGAACGAGGCGCCCCAGGGCGCCTACGGCCGCGGGCCAATGACCGTCCGCCAGCTGCGGGTGAGCCGCTACGCGCTATCTCAGAGCTTGATCGACCTCCAGGCCTGAGCTTGCCACGCTAGCGGCCGCGCTCTACCCCTTCCCCGCGAGCAGGGAAGGGCCGGATCGCGTGAAGCACATCCTAGAAGAGCTTGAGAAGCGCCGAGTTGAGGCTCGCGTTGGGGGTGGCGAGAGACGGATCGCCAACCAGCACGCTAAGGGCAAGCTCACCGCGCGCGAACGCGTCGACCTGCTGCTCGACGAAGGGTCCTTCGAAGAGTTCGACATGTTCGTCGAGCACCGCGCCACCGACTTCGGAATGGCCGAACAGAAGATTCCCGGCGACGGCGTGATCACCGGTTGGGGCCAGATCAACGGTCGCTTGGTTTTCGTCTTCTCCAAGGACTTCACCGTTTTCGGCGGGTCACTTTCCGGCGCACACGCCCAGAAAATTCTCAAGGTCCAACGCCAAGCCCTCAAGATGGGCGCACCGATCATTGGTCTGTTCGACGCAGGCGGCGCGCGCATCCAGGAGGGCGTGGAGAGCCTGGCGGGCTACGCCGACATCTTTCTCGAAAACACGCTCGCCTCAGGCGTCATTCCGCAGATCAGCGTGATCATGGGCCCGTGCGCAGGCGGTGACGTCTATTCGCCCGCGATTACCGACTTCATCTTCATGGTGAAAGACACGTCCTACATGTACGTGACGGGCCCTGACGTGGTGAAGACGGTGACCCACGAGGAAGTCAGTCACGAGGAACTTGGCGGCTACCGCATCCACGCGCTCAAATCCGGCGTCGCCGATGGCGCCTTCGACAACGATCTTGAGGCCCTGACCCAGGTCCGCCGCCTGGTGGACTTTCTGCCACTTTCCAACCGCGAGAAGCCGCCGATCCGCGAGAGCTTCGACGAGCCGGAGCGCGAGGAGCCCAGCCTCGATACTCTGGTCCCGGCAAATCCCAACAAGCCGTATGACATCAAGGAATTGATCCTGAAGGTCGTGGACGAAGCTGACTTCTTCGAGATCAGCCCGGACTATGCCAAGAACATTGTTTGCGGCTTTGCTCGCCTCGATGGCCAGCCGGTTGGCATCGTCGCCAACCAGCCGCAGGTGCTCGCTGGCGTGCTCGACATCGACGCCAGCCGCAAGGCCGCGCGCTTCGTGCGTTTCTGCGACGCCTTCGAATTCCCGCTGATCACCTTCGTCGACGTGCCGGGCTTCATGCCAGGCACCAAGCAGGAGCAAGGTGGCTTGATCCGCCATGGCGCCAAGCTGCTCTTCGCCTTCGCCGAGGCCACAGTTCCGAAGATCACTCTGATTACCCGCAAGGCCTACGGCGGCGCCTACGACGTCATGGCGTCCAAGCACCTGCGCGGCGACATCAACTACGCCTGGCCGACCGCCGAGATCGCGGTGATGGGCTCAAAGGGCGCGGTCGAGATCATCTTCCGCAATCAGACCCCCGAACAGCTCGTCGAGCATGAGGCCGAGTACAAGGCCCGCTTCGCCAATCCCTTCGTCGCCGCCTCGCGAGGCTACATCGACGATGTGATCATGCCCCACGGCACGCGGCGCCGGATCGTTCGGGCGTTGAAGAACCTCAAGGGCAAGCAACTCACCAACCCCTGGAAGAAGCACGACAACATTCCGCTGTAGCTACGGTTGTCCGGGGACCAGTTGCGGCGGGTCCATTTGTGGACGAAAGGCCTTGGCTCGGGTGCCTGCAGTTGCTGGTATCGGCGGTAGCCGCCATGGTCGAAGTTGCGAACGACGCGGGGTGCGACTATGGCGCGAGAACCCAAGGCGGCGAGCTCAAAGAGCATCGATCCGTCCTCCACACGCATACCGTTGAAGCCTAAGGCCCGGAACGTGCGCAAGCCGCTGAAGACCGCGGTCGTCATGATCCACGGCATGGGCGAGCAGTGGCCAATGGAGACGCTCCGTGGATTTGTGGAGGCAGCCTGGACCAGCGATCCCGACCTTGTAATCCCCGGCCTGGACGATGCGATTTACTCCAAGCCGGATGCAATCACCGGCAGCTTCGAATTGCGCCGTATAACGACCCGAGAGTGGATCGGGGCGAAGAAGCGGCGGGTGGACTTCTTCGAGTTTTATTGGGCGCATCTCATGGAGGGGAACACCCTCAGCGCGGTGATCGGCTGGCTCCTGCGGCTGCTGATCCGGCGGCGCGAGCGGGTGCCGGATCGATTGGTAGGCGGTTGGATCGCTGGCCTTGCGCTGCTCGCCGCGGCGGGCATCTTCGCACTTTTGACGGCGTTCAAATGGGCCCCAAGCGGCCAATGGTGGGGCCTCGCCTGGGCAGCAGTAGGGATCGCTGCGCCGCTGCTCGTCGCCAACTGGCTGGTCCCCGTCGTGGGTGACGCCGCGCGCTATCTCAGCCCTTCTCCAGGCAATGTAGAGGTGCGCCAGAAGATCCGCGAAGCCGGTATCGATCTTCTGACGAAGCTTCACGCCAGCGGAGACTACGATCGCATTGTCGTGGTCGGCCATTCCCTGGGCGGCGTGGTCGGCTTCGATGTCCTGAACTATGCCTGGGGCCGGATCGCGCACCAGGACCTGGCGGCGGGCCATGCGGCTGCCTCGCCGGCGATGGCGCGCCTTGACGACCTAGAGGACGCAGCGCGGGCCTTGATCCTCCCAAAGCCAGCCAAGGGCGCGCTCGCCGTGTTTCAGAATGCGCAACGGGCTTACTTTGAGGAGCTCTCGAAGCTGAAGACTGCCGAGGCGCAGGCCCCCCTTTGGCTCGTGAGCGATTACGTCACATTGGGCTGCCCACTGAGTTCATCAGATGTCCTGCTGGCCCGGGACGCCGCGGACCTCAAAGCAAAGAAGACGATGCGGGACGTGCCGACATCCCCGCCTTGGCTCGAGGAGGAGCCCGGAAAGCCAGCTAGCCTGTCCTACCCCGCCGGAGCCGCGGCCCGGACGCCGCACCACGCTGCTGTCTTCGCACCCACGGTTTGGACCAACGTCTTCTTCCCCAGCCGATATGGCGTGCAGGGCGACTTCATCTCGGGGCCGGTGTCCTCGCAGCTGGGGCCTGGCGTGCGCGACGTTCGCGTTCCGATCGGGGAGCCCCGTTTCCGGCACTTAGACTATTGGCGGGATCCCCTACGCAATGCGCCGTGGATTCGAGCTTTAAGACGCGGGATCAACCTGCGGGGGCGTGACGACGTGGCGGTCTGGGGTGATCAGCTCGATGCAAATCCGGTCCCAGCTGAGAGGTTGCCTTCAACCGTCGCGCCACCTGCTCGCGAGGCTGCTCGCGGCTCGCCTAAGCGCGCGTCGACGCCTTCGCAACCCCTTCGCCACGCCCCAGTCGGTTCGGCAGCGGCGCGCCGTAGGGGACAAACTCCAACGACCCGGAGTTGATGCAGTAGCGCAGGCGCGTCGGCGGTGGGCCATCGGGGAAGACATGGCCTTGGTGGCTGCCGCAGCGCGTGCAAGTCGTCTCGATGCGCAGCATGCCGTAGGCGCGGTCCTCGATCGCCTTGACGTGCGTCTCGTCCACGGGCGCCCAGAAGGAAGGCCAGCCGGTGCCGCTCTCGAACTTGGTCTTGTGCTCGAAGAGCGGAAGGCCGCAGAGGCGGCAGCAGTAGATGCCAGCATCTTTTTGATCCAACAGGCCGCCGCAGAAGGGAGCTTCAGTACCGTGGTGCAGCAGGACGCCGGCCTCTTCATGGGTCAGCGAAGCCTCCAGCGCCTTGCGCTGCTCAGGCGTCGGCGGAGTCAGGTTGAAACCGGATGGGGAGAGTTGTGGCGTGCTCATGTACGTCAATCTAAGGTCATGCCCTTCGGTTCGGAAGTGAGGCGCGTGCTCGTTTAGATGTTTTCAAAGATCCTGATCGCCAATCGCGGGGAAATCGCGGTCCGCATTATCAAGACATGCAGCCGCATGGGGATTGCTACGGTGGTCGTCTACTCGGAGGCCGACGCGGATTCGATGGCCGTGGAGATAGCCGATGAGGCCGTGTTCATCGGGCCACCGCCGGCTGTGCAATCCTATCTGGTCGCCGACAAGATCATCGCGGCGTGCCGCGAGACCGGCGCCGAGGCGATCCATCCGGGTTTTGGGTTCCTGTCGGAGAGCGCGGCGTTCGCCAAGCGGTGTGCCGAGGAGAAGATCGTCTTCATCGGGCCCAATCCGCACGCCATCCAGGCGATGGGCGACAAGATCGAGTCCAAGAAATTCGCCACCAAGGCGGGCGTCTCCGTCGTTCCGGGCCACATCGGCGAAATCGACGACACGGCCCACGCCATCAAAATATCCGAGAGCATTGGCTATCCGGTGATGATCAAGGCCTCGGCCGGTGGGGGAGGCAAGGGCATCCGTGTCGCCTGGAACACCAGGGACGTCGAGGAAGGGTTCCCGGCCGTGAAGGCTGAGGCCAAGGCCAGCTTCGGCGACGACCGGATCTTCATCGAGAAATTCAT
>JAYUBY010000564.1:0-1850 GCA_043740635.1 Alphaproteobacteria bacterium | reverse complement strand
AAATCGGCGGCCAAGAACCAACAGGTGTCGTCCGGTAAGACAGGATAGACGCCGGCGACGAACGAGGCGCCGCCCGGGCCTTGTCCCCTCAGGTGGTGGGCGATCACCTGGCCGGTGACTTCAATGAAAGCCTGATTGGCGCACGCGGTGCACTTGATCCGCGGCTTCTCGCACAGACCCCGCTTCCACTCGTTGGCGCAGGCCGGCGCGTAGCCGCTCTTGCCAGTCTTCAGGTTTTCCCAACGCTGCGGGAATACATCCGGCCGACCCCGAAACAGATTGTGGAATAGCTCGACCTTAGCCCGGTTGTCGAAGGTTTGGTCCTTCGACGCCGACGGCGGCGCCGGTCCCGAATCCAACGTCATGGGTGGGCCGGCCGCGATGATTTCGGCGAGCTCGCCTTCTATCGCCGCACGTTCCTGCTCCAGCTGTTGAAGGCGCTCCTGAAGGTGCCGAATTTGCTGCTCTTTGCGAGACACCGGATCAGGTCCCCGACGCCGGGATCCGCCCGATCGTGGCTTTGCTGACACCAAGTATGCGCGCCAGGTGACGAACGCTTTCACCTTTGGCGCGTTCGGCGGCGACGAAGCGCTGCTGATCGACGGAAAGTTTCGGCGGGCGGCCGAGTTGGACGCCTCGGGCCTTGGCGCGAGCTCGGCCTTCGCTGGTTCGCGCCCGGATCAGCTCGCGCTCGAATTCGGCCAGGCCGCCCAACACCGTCAGGATCAGTCGGCCGTGTGCTGTCGTTGTGTCCGCCCACACGTCCCGCAGTGATCGAAACTCGGCCTTCATCTCGGAGACGGCGGCGAGCACGTTGAGGAGGTCGCGCGCCGAACGAGCCAACCGATCCAGACGTAGGACGACCAGGACATCCCCCTCCCCCAACACGGCGACTGCCCGCTTGAGCTGGGGCCGGTCGGTTCGCGCCCCTGAGGCCGTCTCGCTGAAGACCTTGACGCAGCCCGCCGCGGTGAGCTCGGCGACCTGAGCCGCCACACTCTGCCCGTCCGTCGAGACACGCGCGTAGCCATAAATCATCTCATGTTTTTGAGACCATCTTTTGAGACACGCAAGCCGTTGATCTTGTTGGTTTGGCGAAGCGCCTCACAAATCAAGATTTTTGAAGCGCCTCGCGGGCCGGCGTCGCAATGCAATCGGGCCAGACCTTGAGTCGGCCGTCGATGACCGCTCGCAACCGATCGTCGAATTCGTCGAAGGCGTAGGCAAACGGACCAGGGCTGATCGGGGCGTTCCAACGCATGAAGGTTGCGAACGGAGGGCTCCGCGCGTCCGGCCGGGCAAGCAGCGTCGCCACGGCGGCGTAGACATTCATGCGATCGCGCGGACCTTGATTGGCAAGCAATGCTGTGCCGCGCCGCTGGTCGTCGGAACCGATGGAAAATGTCGCGCTGCCGTTGCGGATCTCGTCGAACTGGTGAGCGAACGCGACCGCAGCGCCTGGACGCCAGAGCACGACCTCGGCCGGCCATATGACGGCCGGCCTAGCGGACTCTGAACGGGTTCGCCGCCATCACCGCCGTCGTTGAGCCACCCCACACGGCGGCGTCTCCGATGGTCCCGGCGTTTGAAGGGTCCCGGTGCCCTACTCTGCCGCCAAGCTGAGATCTGTATGCAGACTTGTCAGCTCGGCGATGGCTCAAACTGGCATTGCAGAGCTACTTTTCGTTGAGCCCTAGCAGGCTAGCTGGGAAGCGTGGCGATGGCGTCCTGAACCTAGCCGCGCTTGGCTCGGCTCCCGTGTTCTGCCGCGGCCTGCCGGGCCGGTGACGGTCCTGCAGCGCAGTTGCATTAGCGCCGCGCCCTAGAATCAAACGTCGTCTGGATATTAT
>JAYUBY010000563.1:0-11091 GCA_043740635.1 Alphaproteobacteria bacterium | reverse complement strand
AGCGCATGGCGCTTCCTCATCAACGAACCAGACCGCATCCGATCCATCGGCGACCGCCAATGGGCGTGTGTCACTGTCTAGGTGGACTGGTATAAGGCGCCCCGCGATTCAGAAAGGCATCGGCGAACTCTGGGCTGAGCCCGATCGCCCGGGAGTAATCGGTAATCGCCTGGTCCCAGTCCGACCGGTAGAGGTGGCTGTCACTGCGCGCCTTGAGGAGACCGGCGGTCATCGGGTTGAGCTAGATAGCCTTGTCGAACTCGGCCACCGCCTCAGCGTCGTAGCCGCCCGCCTGTGCCCATAAGCCCTTCTCCGCGTGGTCCGCGACCAGTCGCGGGTTGAGCCGCTCAGCCTCGGCGGCGTCCGCGGTGGCTTTCTCGGCGTCGCCCTGGGCGCGGTAGGCTATGGAACGATCGCGCCATGCCACCGCGTCGTTTGGATCCAGGGCGATGGCCGCGGTGAAGTCGCGAATGTGGCCCTACCAGTGTCGCCGCCCCTGGCGTAGAGCGTCGCCCCGACTGACCAGGCTTGCGCCGTCCTTTGGATCTAAGCTGGCGGCGAGGTTTAGGTCGGTGAAGGCCTCATCGTTGTGGCCCCGCTCGGCGGAAAGCGCGGCGCGGTTCAGGAGGGCCGAACTCAGCTTCGGGTCGAGTTTCAAGGTCATGGTGTAGTCAGCATAGGCGTGATCGTCGTCGCCCCTGTTCGCGAACGCCTGGCCGCGATTCGCGTACGTCTTGGCCAAGGTCGCCGGCCCGCCCATGGCGCCCGCGCCCATGTTGATCGCAGCTGTATAGTTGGCGATGGCGTGATCGAGGTCGCCTCGAACCTGGTCATAGAAGCCCAGGTTCCGCAGGGCCGAGGCCCGCTGGTCGTCTGTGAGCGACGGGCTGAAGAGCAATCAGGCACAAGCATTGATCGCCCGATCGCTGGGCCCCGAGCCGCAGGCTGCCCGTTCGGAATTGCCGCCGCCTGCGTTGACGTTGAGTTCAGCTGGCGCGGGCCCCTGGGCGAAGGCCGGGGCAGCTGCGAGCACTGTGAGAGCCACTCAGAAGAGGAGGCGGTTGCGTATCATCGGTCTCAACTCCCTTGGCGTAAGGCCTTTGGCCAACTCAAGATCTCGATGCGGGGCGCTGCTGCGGCTTGGCGAGCCGCGGGTCCAGGCGAAAAGCGGAGGTCTGATCATCGGCAGCTTGGCGAAGATCATGTGTCGCGACATAGGCCATGCTGCGGAAGCGATGGGTCAGCGCATCATCGGAATTGAGCGCAATCGCCCGGGTCAAGTCGGCGATGGCGGAGAGCGGCATCCGGCCGTTCAGATAGGCGAGGCCCCGACCGCGCCAGCATTCCTCGTTCGCAGGATTTAGCGCCAGCGCCTTGCTGTAGTCAGCAATGGCGCCCTCGTTGTCGCCCTTGCTGTGGTGCAGAAACCCTCGGTGGGCGCCAACGCTGTCGGTGATCTCAGCACGAAGCTGGGGAGCGGCGCTTCTGGTCCGTACTTTCACCTGCGTGGCTCCAAGTTGATCACCAGCTCCGCATCACGATCCACGGCTGCGCGGCTGAAATCGAGCGGCACATAGGCGCCTGCTGCCCAAAGGGGGAACAGGTCGCGGTAGTGGGCGCTGAAGGGGTCACCCGACTGCCCGGGCGTGTTGATGGCTACCGAATTGTCCCAGGCCCCTACGTCCATCACCAGGCGCACCGACGCGCCGGCGGTTTGGGTGTAGTCCAAAGGGCGGTAGGTAGCCGCACGCGGGCTCTGAGCTGAGCCGGGTATCTCGAGCGCGCCGGTTCCCATCTGCTGTGCGAGCTGGCGATCGGCCAGCACCGCGGCGGCTGGTTTGAATTCGGCGTGATGCAACCGCCCCCAGGTCCAGTTCGCCATGTCGGGGCCCAGTCCCGCCTTCAGGTCGGCGACAGCGGCTGTCAGGCTGCCGAGCAGCAAGGCGTCGCGGTTAGACGCTTCCGGTGTCTCCAGATAGGTCACGACGGCATCCAACCCGCCGGAGCCCACCAGCGTGCGTGCGGCTACTGGAGTCGCCGATTGCACCACGGTGTGACCCAGGTGGTTACTGGTCCAAACCTGGTAGATCGCGGCAGCGACGCTGTCTGTCGTCTCGTTGTTATCCCAGGCTCTCAGCATCGAGAGGGCTTTGACCACGTCGGGATCTGGCGATGAGACATGTGCCATGAGGGCGATGGTCCGGCGCGATAGGGCGTCGTGGCTGTCGGTCTGGAGCGCCATGGAGTCGGCGAGGGTCGCCTTGGGGAGCCCGGCCAGTACCTCCTCGATACGGGTGATCCGCGAGCGGTCCGCCCACTCGTAGCTGATCGTCCGATTGACCGGATAGTCGGCCGGTAAGTTCATCTGGTTGGCGGTGGCCACGAAGCCTCTGGGCGGATTGTGGAGCGCCGGAAGTTGGCTCTCCGGCATCATGCCGCTCCACTCATAACGTCCGTCCCCCGGCACCGGGAGCAGGCCGTCCCAGTTGGGCCGCATGGGCGTAAGGCCTGCGGCAGACCAGCCGATGTCCCCCGTCGTGTCAGCGAAGACCAGGTTGAGCGGCGGCGTGCCCCAGGCCTCCTGGCCGCTCTTGAAGTCGGCCCACGACTTGGCGCGCCACATTCGCGACGAGCCGAAATAGCCTGACGCCCCGGGCAAGTTCCAGACCGTGCGCATGGCGAAGGCGTGCCCAGCAGTCTCAGCCAACACCGGCCCGTGGCGGGTGAATTTCAAGACGACATCGCGGGGCGCCTCGCCCCTCACCTCAATGGTCTCATGGACCACCTTCATCTGTTCATAGCCGGACTTATAGCGATAGGAGTCGGCCTTGGTGTCGTAGACGTAGAGGTCTTCCTGGTCGATGTAGAAGATGGTCAGTCCCCAGGCCATCTCGCCGTTATGGCCGAACGAAACGCCGGGCAAGGCCGGCTCGCCGGCCCCAATGATATCCAGGTCCGGCGCGTTCAGGTGGACGATGTATCGCAGAGAGGGAACGCCCACGGGCCGGTGCGGGTCGTTAGCCAGGATCGGCCGGCCGGTTGCGGTGCGCGAGGGCGCGATCACCCAATTGTTGGAACCCTCGTTCTGGTAGGCGTCCAGGGCTTCGGCGAGCTTGGTTTGCGGTGCAGCCTCTGTGCGCTTCCCGCCGGCCGTCATCGGCTGGAAGTCCACCGCGCCGGTGCCCAGCAGATAGTCTTTCAGCACGTCGGCGGGGATTACGCAGGGGTCTAACCCCACGGGCACGACCGTCGCGTGCGGCGGCTCCAATTTTCGGCGGAGGCGGTCGGCCGGGAGCCCCCCCGCGCAGACGACCTGGGCGCGCGCGACCTCCGAGCTCACGTTCGAGACGAGGGCATGACTTCTGATGCGCAACACATCCTCAGGATCCCACATCTCCGGTTTGCTGGCCGAAAGCTTGAACTCCACGGGCAGGGGCTGCTTTCTGGTCTGCACCTCGGCCACATAGGCGTTGACGCCAGCTGTGAAAGCGGCGACCGCCTCACGGCTGCCCGCGCCATAGGCCGCCCACTCGGCGGCCATGTCTCCGCGGTAGAGGAAGAGGCGCGACGCCCGATCTTGGGCGACGTAGGCCGGCCCGAAACTGGCCGACAGCCTCCCAAGGCCCCTCTTGCGCCAAAGGTCGATCTGCCAAAGTCGATCGCGGGCGGCGTTATAGCCCTGAAGGAAGAAGGCATCGCGACTGCTCGCCGCGTAAATGTGCGGCACGCCCCAGTGGTCGACGACAATCTGGGCCGGCGCATTGAGGCCGGCCACCGACCACGCCTCCAGCTTTATGGCCGTGGAGGCTGGCGCGCTTTGCGCCGCGGCGCCGGTCGTCAGCGCCGCTGCGAACGCCACGCCCGCCAGGATTCTCAGAACCGCCTGCATATCCCCCCCTAAGTCTCGATTGGGGAAGAGTTGACGACAGATCGCGGCTTTCGTCCACGCGGGGTTGCGGGTGCCCCAACGTCACGGCGTAAACTGCTCGCTTGAGCAAAAGGGAAAACGTCATGATCGGCTATGCGACTATCGGCACGAACGACCTGGAGCGGGCAAAGGTCTTCTACGACGCGGTGCTTGAACCGCTCGGCGGCAAGCGAACCTTCGCCAACGGCGACCGGATGCAATTCTATGGAGCCAGCGGCACGCCGGGGATGATCGCCATCAGCAAGCCCTATGACGAGCAGCAGGCGACAGTGGGCAATGGCACCATGTTCGGCCTACCAGCCGCGAGCAAGGAACTGGTCGACGCCGCTTACGCGGCGGCGATCGCCGCCGGCGCAACCTGCGATGGAGAGCCCGGCCAGCGTATGCCAACCTTCTACGGTGCCTACTTCCGTGACCTCGACGGCAACAAGGTCTGCATCTTCAAGTTAGGCTGAAGATGATCGGCTACACCACGATCGGGACCAACAATCTCGACCGCGCCAGGGCTTTCTACGATGCGGCGCTCGCCCCGTTGGGCGGGCGCCGAACCCTGACTTATGAGCGGTCGCAGTACTATGGCAGCCCGCAGCGGGGCGCGATGCTGGGTATCACCTTACCTTTTGATGGGGAGGCGGCGACCAAGGGCAATGGCGTGATGGTCGCGTTGTTGGCGGAATCTCCCGCGATGGTCGACCAGGTCTACGCAGCCGCCATTGCATGCCGGCGGAGCCTGCGAAGGCCCGCCGGGGCAGCGCATGGACAATTTCTACGGGGCCTATTTCTGCGACTTGGACGGCAACAAGCTGTGTATCTTCAGGATGGAGAAATAGGCCCGGCTATTTCGCTGGCTTTGTACCTGCCGGTGTCGGGGTTACACGCCAGATTATGCCGCCGACATCGTCGGCGACGAGTAGGGCGCCGGTCTTGTCGACAACCACGCCGACTGGCCGACCCTGGACTTTGTCGTTCTTGTCGAGGAATCCCGTGAGAAACGCCTGCGGCGCGTTCTGCGGACGGCCGCCTACGAAAGGCACGAAAACCACCTGGTAGCCGTTCAGCGGCTTGCGGTTCCACGACCCATGCTGGCCGACGAAGGCGCCTCCGCGATAGGACATAGGGAAGGCCGCGCCGGTGTAGAACGCCAGGCCCAGCGAGGCTGTATGTGCGCCCATGCCGAAGTCTGGAGCGATCGCTTTGGCGACCATTTCCGGGTTCGCCGGCTTCACACGTTCATCGACGTTGTGGCCCCAATAGCTCCAGGGCCAGCCGTAAAAGGCGCCATCTTTGACGCTGGTCAGGAAATCCGGCGGAAGATCGTTGCCGATCTCGTCCCGCTCGTTGGAGACAGTCCACATCACGCCCGTTGCGGGCTCGAAGTCGATGCCGTTGGGGTTGCGGATTCCAGAGGCGAAGACCCGAGCCTTGGCGGTAGCGATGTCATATTCCCAGATCGCCGCGCGTCCCACCTCGTTCTCCAGTCCGTTGTCGCCGACGTTCGAATTGGACCCGACGGTGGCGTAGAGCTTCGTCCCGTCCCGGCTGGAGACGACGTTCTTCGTCCAGTGATGGTTGATGGGCGGGCCAGGTAGGTCGAACACTTTCTGGCCAATTCCGGTCACGGAGGTCTGGCCAGGCGTGTATGGAAAACTCACCACTCCATTGTCGTTGGCGACGTAGAGCGTGCTTCCCACAAGGGTCATGCCAAACGGTCGGGTCAGCCCCTGAGCAAACAGCATACGGCTCTCAGCTATCCCGTCACCGTCGCTATCGCGCAGCAGGAAGATTTTGTTGGGGCTGGGCTTGGCGGCGCCGACATTCTTCATCACCAGCTTTTGGATGAAGCCCTTGATTCCCTGGTTCGATTTGTCGGCAGCCGAGACTTCCGACGCCGACTCCGCGACGAGGATGTCGTTGTTGGGAAGGACATAGAGCCAGCGAGGATGGTCGAGGCCGTCGGCATAGCGGGTGACGGTAAAGCCGGGCGGAGCCTTGGGTGCGGCGCCATCGGCCCAGCTCACGATCTTCGGGGTGTTGAGCGTCGGGATCAGCACGTGCTGGGGCTTAGGCAGCGGTGGATTGGGGCCATAGCCAGCCCAGGGGGCGGGAGATCCTGCGGGCATGCAGCCGGCGACCGACAGGACAGCGAGCGCTGACGCGGCAAAGATCGGAATGCGGTTCATAGATCGGTCTCCCTCTCGGCTCTATAACCTAAGCTCGGCTGATATTGTTGCATTCGCCAGTTCCCTGACGCGAGCGCGCCGTTGCGCGGACGCTGGAAAACGGCTCACCTGACGCCCAGGGAGCGATGATAATGGACCTGAATGAAACGCCTGAGATGACGGCGTTCCGCACCAAGGTAAGGGGATTCCTTAGCGCCCACTGCGACGACTATGCGGCCGGCGCGGCTCGGGATCTCTTGGCCTGGCAACGCCTGCTGATCGAGCAAGGCTACGCGGCGCGAACCATCCCGCGCGAATACGGCGGCTTTGGCGCCCAGCCCGACATTCTGAAGAGCCGCATCCTCGCCGAAGAATTCATCGCTGCTGGCGCGCCGCGCGGCCTGGCGGGGCAGGGCATCTCGATGCTCGTCCCGACTCTTCTGGAGGTCGGCTCGGAAGAGCAGAAGATACGGTGGATCGGCCCGACCCTGCGCGGCGAGATCATCTGGTGCCAGGGATACTCCGAACCCGGCGCGGGGTCAGATCTAGCGAGCCTGCAGACCAAGGCGGTGGAGGATGGCGATGACTTTGTCATTTCTGGCTCAAAGATTTGGACCAGCACGGCGCATCTCGCCCAGATGATGTTCTGCCTCGTGCGAACCGAGCCTCAGGCGGCCAAGCATGAGGGCATCTCCTACGTCCTGATCTCGATGGATTTGCCCGGGATCGAAGTCCGGCCGCTGAAGACCATGACCGGCGGATCTGAGTTCAACGAAGTCTTCTTCAACAACGTCAGGGTGCCGCAAAGCCAGGTGGTTGGGGGACGCGGGCGGGGCTGGTTCGTAGCCAACACCACGCTCAAACACGAGCGTGGAATGCTAGGAGATCCAAACGCAACAGAAGCGCGGCTGAATGCTTTGATCGAATTGATGAAATCAGAATCGGTCGCTGGTCAGAAGATCCTCGATAATCCCGTCTTCCGCGATCGCCTAATGCAGCTTCAGGGTCGAATCTTGTCCATGAAATTCAATGGCTTGAGATTGCTGACTTCACAGATCACTGGAGAGTCGCCAGGGATTGCTGCGCTCATCGTCAAGCTGCAGGGTTGCGAACTCAACCACCAGCTGGCTGCGCTGGCGATCGATGCGCTTGGCGAGCTCGGCATCCTCTACCACGATGGACCGCATCTTCGGGCCAAAGGTCGGTGGCAGTGGAACTATATGTTCGACCTCGGCCTGATCATCGGCGGCGGCACAGCCCAAATCCAGAAGAACATCATCTCTGAACGCGGCCTCGGCCTGCCGCGCGAACCCAAGCCGGCGGTGCTTTGAGCCATGGATTTCTCGCTCACCCAAGACCAGCGAATGATGCAGGAGAGCTTAGCCCGTACGCTCGCCGAGGCTAGCTCACTGGATCGAGTCCGCAGGTTCGCCAGCGATCTCACCGACAAGGGCGGCGACATCTGGAAGGCCCTGGCCGATTTCGGCCTAGCGGGGATCGTGGTCCCCGAGGAGTTCGGCGGCCTCGGCTTGACGCTGCTGGACGCGGCGCTGGCCTCGGAGGCCCTGGGCGCCGCGGTAGCTCCCGTACCATTCATGGGCGTGGTTCTGGGGCCTTTGGCGCTGTTGCGCGGGGGCTCGCCCAAACAACAGGCGGAGTGGTTGGCGAAGATGGCGTCAGGCGACGTCGTGGCCGCGGCGGTGATATCGGAACAGGTCGCGGGCGCGCGGGATGACGCGGGCATTGTCGCTGCGGGCGGCAAGCTCAACGGTAAGGCGCTGTTCGTGCCTGGCGGTATGGCGGCCGGCTTGCTGATCGTCGCCGACAAGGCAGATAGGCTGCATTTGGTTCGGGGCGATGCCGCGGGCCTGTCGCGAACATTTATGCCGGGCATCGACGAGACCCGACGACTCGCAGAATTGACATTCGTCGATGTCGCCGCCGAGCCGTTGGGTGGTGGGCCTGAGCTGCTAACTGCGCTGCGCGACGCCGGCTGGATCCTGGTCGCTGCCGACAGCCTGGGCGCGTCCCAAGCGATGCTCGACAAGGCGGTTGCGTTCGCCAAGGAGAGGCGACAATTCGATCGCGTAATCGGGTCCTTCCAGGCCGTGAAACACATGTGCGCCGAGATGGCCGCCGAGCTTGAGCCCTGCCGATCGCTGGTTTGGTACGCCGCCTACGCCTTCGACAATGCACCCGCCGAGGCCCCACTTATGGCCGCCCACGCCAAGGCGCTCACTTCGGAGGTCGGCCGGTTCGTCGCGCGCACCTCGACCGAGGTTCACGGCGGAATGGGCATCACCGATCTTTTGGGACTGCATTTTTGGTTCAAGCGCCTCGGCCTCAACCGTCAGCTGCTCGGCGGACCGGAACGCGTGCGGGAGATCGCCGCCCAGCTGCAAGGGTTCGCGGCCTAGGTGTCGAGGTCATGAAGAAGTTCATGCCCTGCCCGGGGGGCGAAGCTGGCGAAAGGGTTAGGCTGCGGCGATTTCGGCGGGAAGGCTTGATGGGGTGATTGCCGACGCACTAGCGATGATCGCCTCACGCCGGGCGCGAAATTTCTAGCCTGCCTCGTCCATGCAGATTCTTTTCACCTGCCGCGACGGACGAATTTACGACCCGAACCCGCAGCTCAAGAACCCCGGGCAACCAGTTTACCAACGAGCATACCCTGGCGGCCCAGAACTACATCGATCCGCCGCCCTTTTTCTTGACTCTGCGCTTCTTACACGTGGGTCGAGGGGATGCGATGGGTCCACGGCCGGGCGGCCTCGAGTTCATAGGCGAGTTCGAACAGGGTGCGCTCATTGCCGGCGCGAGTTGAGATCAGGGTTCCGATGGGCAGGCCTGAGTCGCTCCAATAGAGCGGGATACTCATGGAGGGCGCGCCGGCGATATTGTGGATGGGCGTGTAGCCCACGTATTCCTTCAGACGCGCGACCAAGGTGTCGAATGGGACGCTCGGAGCGACCTCACCCAAGGGCGGCGGCCCTGAAGACAGCACTGGCGAGACAACGACGTCGAAACGGTAAGCTGGGAACCACGTGTCGTAGGCGAGCGCATTGGCGTTCAATCGTTGGAGTGCGGCGCGAAGCACCTCTGGCGGCGTCCTGTGGGCCATCTCGACCATTCCGAGACTGAACGGTTCAAGCTCACGGCTGTCAGGCGAACGACCGATGACGCGACCAATAGTGTCGGCGAGGTCCCTTGCCCCCACTGCCCAGAGCGTAAGAAAATCGTCGATGAACTGGGCGCCGTCATAGGGAAGCTGGGTGTAGTCGATGTGGTGGCCAAGGCCGGCCAGGAGCTTTACGGCACTGTCCGTCGCCGCCATCACCTCCGGCTGTGGTCGATGGCCGAGCCCGTTTTCCATCAGGACACCGATACGCAACCTGCGTTTCGCAGGCGCGCTCACCAGGCCGATAGGTGGTCGTTGAGCATGGGCGCCGGTGTCTTCGGTCGCTGCGAAAAAGGCTGCGCTGTCTCGGACGCTGCGGGTTAGCACGTGTCGAGCACCGATGTCGGTGATCTTGGTTTCGTCCATCGTGCCGAGCATCCGGCCGCGCGAGGGTTTCAGGCCGAAGAGACCGCAGTGGGAAGACGGGATACGGATCGAACCGCCGCCATCCGTCGCTTCGCTGGCCGCGACGATCCCTGCCGCAACGGCCACTGCAGTCCCGCCGGAGGATCCGCCGCAGGAACGGTTGAGGTCCCAGGGGTTGCGGGTCAGGCCGGTGGCCAAAGGCTCGGTGGTGGGAAGGAAGGCTGCCTCCGGCGTCGCCGACTTGCCGATGACGATAACGCCTGCCCGATCGAAGGCGTCGATGAAGGTCGACTGTGTCTTGGCCGGCGGCGCGCTTCGCCCCGCCTGAGACCCGAAGCGGGTCGGGAGGCCGACGTAGTCGTCAATGTCTTTGATTAGGAAAGGCAGGCCACCGAACGGCCCGGCGGGCGTCCCCGCACGCGCCCGCGCGAGCGCCCGATCGAAGTCGGAATTGACGATGCAGTTGAGCGTCCCTTGCAGGGCTTCGGCGCGGTTGATCGCGGTCTCAACAGCCTCTGCGGCAGTGAGCTCGCCGCGCCGGATACTGGCTGCGAGCGCGGTCGCGTCGGGCCAAGGCGAAGTCGGGGCAGGTGCGGGTACAGGCTTGACGGCCGCAAGCGCATTGCTGGCAACCAGTGCCGCCGGCGCCGCTGTCAGAGCTCGGCGGGTGATGTTGCTCATGACGCCCCTCCCATTTGCACCAACTTGGCCGGCGTTGGGCTGACTAGGCAATGGGGCAGGCAGCGACGGTCATCTCAAACCCAGGCCAAGGCGAAACAGGGTGGAGTCGGCGCCTATCTCTACCGCTTCGACTACAATCCGAAGACCGTGCTGGATGGACGCGTCCGCGCCTTCCATTGCGCGGAGATGGCCTATGCTTTCGACAACGTCCATCGCTGCCTGAACTCGACCGGCGGCACGGCTGAGGCGCGTGTTCTGTCGGCCAAGCTGTCCGACGCCTGGATCGCCTTCGCCCGCACGGGAAACCCCAACCATCCAGGTCTGGCTTACTGACCGGCGGTGAGTGCGATTTTAACGCCCAACATGCTGTTCGGCGCAGTCTGCGCGGTGAAGGACGATCCAGATCGCGCGGAACGCGCGGCGCTCAAAACCTAGTAGGGCGGTAGACTGCGGCGCCAGAGGTTGTCGCCGACGAGTTCGAAGCCATTGTCGCTGTAGATGTGACGTACGGGCGTGTTGCGGGATGTTTCGATGATCCGCGCACGGACTTCGATGTGGTGGGCGCTGAGCGCCTCCAGAATGAATTGGAGGAACCGGTGCTCGACACCCAGGCCCAGCACCCGGCAGCTGAGGGCGAGGCCCGTAATTTCGCCGCCTTCGATCACCGCGGCTCCGACCAGTCCGTGGTCTCCGAACCGGTCGGTCACCTGCATGACGAAGACCGCGGTGTCGGGCTGGCGCAATAGTGCATCAAGTTCCGCGGCGGAGAACTTTGCTCC
>JAYUBY010000562.1:0-11380 GCA_043740635.1 Alphaproteobacteria bacterium | reverse complement strand
CGGCGACATCCCGGTGCTCGAAGGCTACGGCGCGACCGAGGCCTCGCCGGTGATCGCGGTCAACAAGCCTATCGACAACCGCCGCGGTACCGTCGGCGGCCTTTTGCCAGGTATGGAAACGCGGCTAGAACCGGTGGAAGGCATCCCCGGCGGCGGTCGGCTTTATGTCCGGGGGCCAAATGTCATGTTGGGGTATCTCGCAATCGGCGGCGGGCTGGAGACCCCGGTCGACGGCTGGCACGACACCGGAGATGTGGTCTCCATGACCGAAGATCTCTGGATCAAGATCAAAGGCCGAGTGAAGCGCTTTGCCAAGGTCGGCGGTGAAATGGTCTCATTGACTGCTGCCGAGGACCTGGCGTGCGCCGTCTGGCCAGACGCCCGCCACGCCGTTGTCTCTCTTCCCGACCCGAAGAAGGGCGAACGCCTGATCCTGGTCACCGACCGCCAGGACGCTGACGCCGCCCCCCTGATCACCCACGCCCAATCAATTGGCGCTCCAGAGATCGCGGTGCCGCGCAGGATAATCCGTGTGACGGAAATTCCGGTGCTGGGGACGGGTAAGACGGACTACGTGGCTTTGCAGCGCATCGTCGATGCGGAGATGCGTCGGGTGGCGTGATTTCGGACCGCCTGCCTTAGATGTGCAAGACCATCCCGTAAGCGTCGAGGGAGGCTTCGTGCATGGCTTCGCTCATGGTTGGGTGCGGGAAGACCGTGGCTTGGAGTTCGGCCTCAGTGGCTTCCAGGGTCATTGCAAGAGTGAACCCTTGGATCATCTCGGTGACCTCGGCGCCGATCATGTGAGCCCCGATTAGGGCTCCGGTCTTGCCGTCGAACACGGTCTTCACGAAGCCCTCGGTCTCGCCCGCGGCGATGGCCTTTCCATTCACCCGGAACGGAAACCGGCCGACCTTAGGCTCGCGGCTTTGTTCCTTAGCCTGAGCTTCGGTTAGGCCTACAGAAGCGATCTGCGGGGTTGAATAGGTGCAGCCAGGGATCGGGCTTTCGATGTTGGTCGGCTTGAGGCCCGCGAGGTGCTCGATGCAGTGGACGCCTTCGTGGCTGGCCTTGTGGGCAAGCCAAGGCGGACCAGCTACGTCGCCGATCGCGTAAAGCCCGGGCACGCCGGTGGCGCCGTACTTGTCCGTAACAATGTGGGTGCGCTCGACCTTCACCCCTAGCGATTCCAGGCCCAGGTCCTCGACGTTACCGACGATGCCGACCGCGACAATGGCCACATCGGCTTCCAGGATTTCAGTCTTCCCCGCTGCCTCGATCTCAACGGCAACGCCCGACTTAGTCTTGGTCAGTTTTTTGACGTTAGCCGGCACTCGGAACTTCAGGCCGCGCTTCTCAAAAGCCTTGTGGGCGGCCTTGGAAATCTCCTCGTCCTCCACCGGCAGGATACGCGGCAGAGCCTCGACGACGGTAACATCCGATCCCAAGGCTCGGAAGAAGCTCGCGAATTCGATGCCGATGGCGCCGGACCCGATGACGATCAGAGTCTTCGGCACGGTCTTCGGCGCCAGTGCTTCGCGGTAGGTCCAGACCCGTTCGCCATCCGGCTCCAGACCCACGGCCGGAATGGTACGCGCGCGCGCTCCGGTAGCGATGATGACGTTCTTGGCGGTGAGCTTGCGGGATCCCACGACGACGCTAGGAGCTCCCTGCCTTTTCTCGAGCTTGGCCGACCCCATGACCACCTCGACCTTGTGCTTTTTCAATAGGAAGGTCACGCCGGCGTTGAGCTGAGCTGCGACCTTGCGGGAACGTTCCACCACCTTCGTGAAGTCGAAGCCGCGCTTTTCGACCGACAAGCCATAATCGCCGAGGTGGTCGAGCTGTTCATAGACCTCGCCGGACTTCAGCAGGGCCTTGGTAGGTATACAGCCCCAGTTCAGGCAGATCCCGCCGAGGAGCTCGCGTTCGACGATGGCGACCTTCATGCCAAGCTGGGCCGCGCGGATGGCCGTCACATAACCGCCGGGACCTGAGCCGATGATGACGACGTCAAAGCTGTCAGCCATCAGAGCAGCCCCTCAATGGCGCCTTCGAGAGACGCCGGGGTCGCCGTCGGCGGGTAGCGCCCCACGACCTCACCCTTCCGATCGACAAGAAACTTGGTGAAATTCCATTTGATGCCCTCCGAGCCGAACAAGCCCCTCTTCGACGTCCTCAGATAGGCATAGAGCGGGTGTGCAGCCGGACCATTTACGTCGACTTTGCGCATCATCGGGAAGTCGACGTCGTAGGTGAGCGAGCAGAAATTGGCGATCTCGGCGGCGTCACCCGGTTCCTGCGCCCCGAACTGATTGCAAGGGAACCCCAGGACGACGAGTCCTCGGTCCTTGTATTTGCGGTAGAGGGCCTCAAGGCCCGCGTACTGCGGGGTAAAGCCGCATTTGCTGGCCGTGTTGACGATCAACACCACCTTGCCGCGCCAGTCGGAGAGTGGAGCAGGCTGCCCGTTTAGGGTCTCGGCGGTAAAGTCGTAGATGCTCAACTTAAGCCCTCAGACGATCATGGTGATCGGGTCTTCAATCAGCGGCTTGAAGGCTGCCAGGAAGCGCGCGCCCGTAGCGCCGTCGACGACCCGATGATCACAGGTCAGCGTGACGCTCATCACCGTGGCGATCGCGAGCTCACTGCCGCGCACGATGGGCCGCTTCTCGCCCACGCCCACCGACAAGATCGCCCCCTGCGGCTCATTGATGATTGAAGCGAAGGACTTGATGCCAAACATGCCCAAGTTGGAGATTGAGAAGGTGCCGCCTTGGAACTCTTCCGGCTTCAGTTTCTTCGTCCGGGCGCGCTCGGCAAGGTCCTTGGCTTCCGCGGCGATGGCGGCGAGGCCCTTGGTTTCCGCGGACCGGATGATCGGAGTGATCAAGCCGCCCGGGACAGCGACCGCCATGGCTATGTCGGCATGGTGGTGCATGGCGATGCCGTCGGGCGTGTAGGAGGCGTTGGCCTCGGGCACCTGCATCAGGGCCACAGCGGCGGCCTTGATGACCATGTCGTTCACGCTGACCTTGCCTCCGGACTTCTCGAGCATGGCATTGATTTTGGAGCGAGCGGCCAGGAGAGCATCGATTTCCAGGTCAATGCTCAGCGGGAAGTGTGGGACGTCTCGGAAGCTCTCCGTCATCCGCCGCGCAACCGTCTTGCGCATGCCGTCAAGCGGGATCAAATCGTAGCTGCCGTCAGGGATACCCTGCTGTTCCAGGGACTGGACTTGGCGCGGCGCAGCGGCGGTATCCGGCGCAGCGGAGACTTGGCTAGCCGGCGCTGCAGCCGGGGCCTTCACCTGGCCGGGCTTAGCAGTCTCGACATCGGCCCGGACGATCCGGCCGTGCGGACCAGAGCCCTTGAGGCCGGCCAGATCCAGCCCCTTCTGCTCGGCGATCCGGCGGGCAAGTGGTGAGGCGAAGATACGCTGGCGAGCGGCGGGCTTATCATCCGGAGGTGGCGGCGTAGCTGCAGGCGCCGCTGGCGGCGCTTGAGCGGGTTTGGGCTCAGGGGTAGGCTTGGCCTCGGACTTCGGCGGGGGCGGGACTGATGCGCCGGCGTCATCGCCGGAGAGCCGCGCGATCGGGGCGTTGACCTTCACGCCTTCCGTGCCTTCCGCCACCAGGATTTCCTGGACCACGCCCTCGTCGACGGCTTCGACCTCCATCGTGGCCTTGTCGGTCTCGATCTCGGCAATCACGTCACCAGACTTCACCGTGTCGCCCTGCTTCACATGCCACTTTGCAAGTGTGCCTTCCTCCATCGTCGGAGAGAGCGCGGGCATGAGAATGTCGATGCTCATGCGGGTTCCTTGGAGAGATGGGCGAGCTCGGCGGCGTTAGCTTCCCAATTCTGGCCGTCAAAGGCTTCGATCCTGAGATCGAAGTCTTCGGTCGAGTCGAGGCAACGAGCGTTCACGCTCCACCCGTCCGGGTTTGACCGCGGCCGGTAGAAGCTCTTGATGCCGCATTCAGCGCAGAAAAGGTGCTTAGCGACGCGAGTGTTGAACGTGTACTCGGCCAACCGCTCAGCGCCCTTGGTAATGCGGAAGCGGCTCTCGGGCACGATGATGTGTACGAAGCCGGTCTTGCCGCACATGGAGCAGTTACAAGACTGAGCCTCGACGATCGACGGCAGCGCCACCTCAAACCGAACGCCGCCGCAGTGACAACCCCCGGCAAGCCAGCTGAAGGGGCTGTCACTCATTTGTAGCTCACGGCCTTGGCCGCCTTCACGATCTTGTCGATCGACGGCAACGACAGCACTTCAAGATTGGCCGCGTAGGGCAGCGGTACGTCTTCCTGGTGTACGCGCATCGGCGGCGCGTCCAGATAGTCGAAGGCCAGTTCCACCACCTTGGCGCAGACCTCGGCT
The DNA here is from genome assembly GCA_043740635.1 of Alphaproteobacteria bacterium. Lineage (GTDB taxonomy): Bacteria > Pseudomonadota > Alphaproteobacteria > Caulobacterales > Caulobacteraceae > Phenylobacterium. The sequence goes on along the minus strand of JAYUBY010000562.1, from coordinate 6,994 downwards.
CCGACTCCCATGGGGCCCCAGCCTTCTTCGACCGTGACCAGTCGATTGGTCTTCTTGACGCTTTCGACCACGGTCGCGATGTCCATCGGTCGGATGGTGCGAAGATCGACGACTTCGGCCTCGATACCTTCCTCGGCGAGCTTATCGGCAGCCTGCAGGCAGAAACCGACCATTCGGGAATAAGAGACCAGCGTCACGCCTGTCCCTTCGCGGCGCACCTTGGCCTTGCCAATCGGCACTACCCAATCGACGCCTTCGGGTACGTCGAACTCGGTCCCGTAGAGCATCTCGTGCTCCAGGAAGACCACGGGGTTCGGGTCGCGAATGGCGGCCTTGAGCAGGCCCTTAGCGTCTGCCGCGTCGTAGGGGGCAAGGACCTTCAGGCCCGGCACATGGCCGTACCAAGAGGCGTAGTCTTGGCTATGTTGGGCACCCACTCGCGAGGCCGCGCCGTTTGGACCACGAAAGACAATCGAAGTCTTGATCTGGCCGCCAGACATGTAGAGGGTTTTTGCAGCAGAATTAATAATATGATCAATCGCTTGCATCGCGAAGTTGAACGTCATGAACTCGACGATCGGCTTTAGGCCTGCCATAGCCGCGCCCGTGCCGAGGCCCGCGAAGCCGTATTCTGTGATCGGCGTATCGACGACGCGCTTGTCGCCAAACTCCTGGAGTAGGTCGCGGCTGACCTTATAGGCGCCTTGGTACTGAGCGACTTCCTCGCCCATCAAGAAGACATCCGGATCGCGGCGCATCTCCTCAGCCATCGCGTCGCGCAGGGCGTCGCGGACCGTGACCTTGACCAGGTTCACGCCGGCGGGTAGTTCGGGGTCGAGAAGCGGCTGGGAATTGGGCTCAGCGGCCGGTTGAGGCGCAGGCCGGACCGGGTCGCCTGACGCTTCGGCGCGGGACGCGGACTCCGGGTTCGGTGTCGACGGCGCAGCGCCTGCCTCTCCGGATAGCCTGGCAATAGGCGTGTTGACCTTCACCTCCTCCGCCCCCTCCGGCACGAGAAGAGCTTCGACCGTACCTTCGTCGACCGCTTCGACTTCCATGGTGGCCTTGTCGGTCTCGATTTCGGCGATCACGTCGCCGGATTTCACCGTATCGCCGACCTTCACGTGCCATTTGGCAAGAGTGCCCTCCTCCATCGTCGGGGAAAGAGCGGGCATCAGCACATCGGTCATACCCGGACCTCGGTGTAGACGTCTGTGTACAGTTCCGAAGGATCGGGTTCAGGACTGGTGCGAGCGAACTCGGCGGCGTCGGCTACAATACGCTTCACTTCAGCGTCGATAGCTTTGAGCGTCACCTCATCGGCGTAGCCCTTCTTTTCGAGCATCTCCTCAATGTGGTCGATCGGATCGCGGGTCTTCCGGACTTCATCCACCTCGTCCCGCGTTCGATATTTGGCCGGGTCGCTCATGGAGTGGCCGCGGTAGCGGTAGGTCTTCATTTCCAGGATGTAGGGACCCCTGCCCGATCGCGCGTGTTCGGCGGCCTTCTCAGCTGCGGCCTTCACCGCCAGCACATCCATGCCGTCGACTTCCTCGCCCGGAATTCGGAATGATGCGCCGCGCTTATAAAGGTGCGTTTCGGCTGACGACCGGTCGATTGAGGTACCCATGGCGTACTGGTTGTTCTCGATCACATAGACCACCGGTAGGTCCCAAAGCTGAGCCATGTTGAAGCTCTCGTAGACCTGGCCCTGGTTGGCGGCGCCGTCGCCGAAGTAGGTGAAGCAGACCTTCTTGTCGTCGCGATAGCGGTTGGCCAAGGCGATGCCAGTGCCGAGGCTCACCTGGGCGCCGACGATCCCGTGGCCGCCGTAGAAGGCCGCCTCGGTCGAAAACATGTGCATCGAGCCGCCTTTGCCGTGCGACGAGCCAGAAGCGCGGCCGGTGAGTTCCGCCATAACTTCTTTTGGGTCCATACCGCACGCCAGCATGTGGCCATGCTCGCGGTATCCCGTGATCACCTGATCCCCCAGCCTTCGCGCCGCCTGCACGCCGACTGCGATGGCTTCCTGGCCGATATAGAGGTGGCAGAAGCCGCCGATCAGACCCATGCCATAGAGTTGTCCGGCACGCTCTTCGAAGCGGCGTATCAACAGCATGTCTCGATAGTACTTTAGCAGTTCGTCCTTGCCGCCGGCCTCGCCCTTGCCAGGCTTTGGGGCTGCGGCGCCGTTGGCCTTCCGCCGACCGGCCACCCCGGTCTGCTCACGCGCCATGCGTCTCTCCGTAATCCGTACCGTCCTCTAGAACCCGCAAAGGGTGCTCAAGGCTTCATGCGGATCACATAGTCCCTCGGATCGGCGAAGCCTAGCAGGGAGCGCGCCCTTTCCTCCAGGAGATCGGCGGAGAGGCTAGTGTCGCGCAACAAGCGGGCGCGCTGTTCAAGGTCCTGACGCTGTGCGCGCACTTGGACGAGTTCGCGGGTCTTGGCAATCAAGGCCTCGTCGCGTTGACTGGAGGTGAGCAGGCCGCGGTCACCGGAAAAAGCATTGAGCGTGAAATAGACGATGAGGAGAAGTAGCACCGCGGTCGGCAAAAAGGGGCGAAGGCGAGCGAGCACGGCGAATCCCTGAGACAGAGGTAGTTTCTCGCGGCGCCGTGGTTAAGGGGCCGCTAACGTCTGTCTGCCGGCGCTGGCTTCCGGCCGTCGCCGCAACATGAGGATCACGATCATCAGCTCTGCGACCGGTCCTAATCCTGCGCGCGACAAGTTGCGCACGATCGTTCTGATCTGGCTCGGCTGGGCCGTAATCCTCCTGGCCTATCAGGCTTTCGCGCCAGCCCGCTTGCCGCTGGCGCGACCGGACCGGGCTACGTCTTTCAGCGCCGACGAAACGGGCCCGAACCGCCACCAAGGACGCCCCTACCTCTCGGGCAACTTCCTCAACAGCAATGTCGCGTGGGATTCCGAGTACTATCTGTCGATAGCCCTGAACGGCTATGACGACCCGCGGATGCGCGCGGTGTCACCGGTCTCGACCGCGGATGACCCAAAGTCCGGATTGCAGGCCGACCACCCGACCTGGACCTCACTGAACTACGCGTTCTTCCCGGTTTATCCCTACACGATGCGCGCGTTCGCGGCGCCTCTAGGTTTCCTTGGCCTTGATCCCCTCGCAGCGGCAACGCTGGCTGGCGTATTGATCTCCCTCGCCGGAGCCTTGGGCGCTGTCGTCGCCCTGGGAGACCTCGCCGAAGATGACGCCTCGGGCGATGGGGTCCGCGCGGGCTTCTATCTGTTGGTCTGGCCCGCCGCGATTTTTCTCGCCCAGGTCTACACTGAGGGATTTTTTCTCGGCCTCTCGTTCGGCGCCATGGCCATGGTACGGCGGCGGAATTGGCTGTGGGCCGCTCTGTTGGCGGTGCTGGCCACGGGCACGCGCGCCACTGGCGGATTGCTTTTGATTCCTCTCTTGTGGACGTGGCTGGAGGACGGCGGCATTCGCCGACTTCGGTCTGCACAGTGGCGATCGTCGGTCGCGAGCCTGGCGCTCTGTATGGCGCCCGTCGTCGCCTACCTCGCTTGGCGAATTGCCTTTGGAGCACACTTTGAGCAGGTGGAAACCCGCTACTTCGGCCGCGGGCTGCTGAAGTTGGCCGGCACGGTCCAATCGATCACTGCTATTGGCGACTACCTCATCGGCAGCGGTCCCCAGGCGTGGGCCTACTATGCAGTTGAGGGGGTTGCGGTTGTGCTCGCCCTTGTCTGCTCGGCCGCGCTTTGGCGTCGTCAGCCAGCGCTGACGCTCTACGGCCTAGCCAGTTTGGCCATAGCGCTCACCAGCGGCGCGGCCCTCGGATTTCCACGCTATGTCCTGGTTGTCCCGGCGCTATTCCTCGCGCCGGCCAAATGGGGTCGCAACATCGCGTTCGACCGGATCTGGAGCCTTGGAAACATCCTGGTACTGGCGGTCTTCGCCCTAGCCTTCAGCGCCGACTTCTGGGTCGGCTGAACTCAGTGCTTGATCGCAGCGCGGCCGGCATAGACCGCCTGGTCACCAAGCTCTTCCTCGATACGCAGGAGCTGGTTGTATTTCGCCATGCGGTCGGAACGGGAGAGAGAACCAGTCTTGATCTGACCGCAGTTGGTGGCGACGGCAAGGTCGGCGATGGTCGAGTCCTCGGTTTCACCGGAGCGGTGACTCATCACCGCCGTGTAGGCGTTGCGATGAGCCAGATCGACGGCGTCCAGGGTCTCCGACAGGGTGCCGATCTGGTTGACCTTCACCAATATTGAATTGGCTAGTCCCTTGCCGATGCCCATGGCCAGGCGTTCGGAATTTGTGACGAAGAGATCATCGCCGACCAGCTGGATCTTGCTGCCCAACTTGTCGGTGAGCAGCTTCCAGCCCTCCAAATCGTCTTCGGCGCAGCCGTCTTCGATCGTAACAATCGGGAACTTGGCGACGAGACCCGCCAGATATTCGACCATACCGGCGGGATCGACAGTCTTGCCCTCGCCCACCATGACGTACTTGCCGTCTTTGAAGAACTCGGTAGAGGCCGCGTCAAGGCCGAGCACAAAGTCCGAGCCGGGCTTGTAGCCCGCGCTTTCGCCCGCTTTCACTATGAAGGCCAACGCCTCCTCGGCTGACGCTATGTTGGGCGCAAAACCTCCCTCGTCGCCGACGTTGGTATTGTGCCCGGCCTTACTCAGTTGACCCTTCAGCGAATGGAAAATCTCTGCGCCCATTCGCAGGCCTTCGGAGAAGGTCGCCGCACCGGTCGGTAGGATCATGAACTCCTGGATGTCGATCGGATTGTCGGCGTGGGCCCCCCCGTTGATGATGTTCATCATCGGCACAGGAAGGACGCGAGCTGAGACGCCTCCGACATATTTGTAGAGTGGCAGCGCCGCGGAGCCTGCCGCGGCCTTGGCGGCGGCCAAGCTGACGCCAAGGATGGCGTTCGCACCGAGGCGGGATTTGTTTGGCGTCCCATCGAGCTCGATCAACATGCGGTCGAGCCGGCGTTGGTCCTCTGAGTCGGACCCGGCCAGAGCGTCATAGATCTCGCCGTTCACCGCATCGACCGCCTGAAGCACTCCCTTGCCGCCGTAACGTTTCTTGTCACCGTCACGCTTCTCAACGGCCTCGTGGGCGCCAGTGGAAGCGCCGGAAGGTACAGCCGCGCGGCCCATTGAGCCGTCCTCCAGGATCACATCGACTTCGACTGTCGGGTTGCCGCGGCTGTCAAGAATCTCGCGAGCAGTGATGTCGACGATCTCGGTCATGGTGTCCTCTGGTGGTGTCGGGCGCGGGCGCGGGCGAGGCTTAGCCAGCTTCAGCCGCGCGGGCAACTTCAACGCCTTCGAGTTCACTCAGGCGGTAAGGGTACGTTGCTTGGCCGGATGACGGATTTATCGGGGGTGGCCAAGGTCAATCTGCAGCAATTTTCGGGAGTCAAAGACCGCCTGACGGCCTATCGACGGAAGTCGGTTAGAGGTCCCCGCACCGGCCAATCGGAGAACCCCATGTTGCTTGTCGAACGTCAAGGCGCTGTCGCCGTCGTCACGCTGAACCGCCCTGAGGCGATGAACGCGCTTTCCAAGGCGCTCCGGGCAGCCCTACGCCAAGCTCTGACCGAGCTCGACGCTGACCCGACGGTGAGGGTCGTGGTGCTGACCGGCGCGGGTGAGCGGGCGTTTACGGCCGGGCTTGATCTGAAGGAGCTCTCAACCGATCCGTTGGGAATGGGTGCGGCCAACGCCACCGATCCCGCCGAGAACCCGGCCCGAGCGGTGCTGGCTTGCTCCAAACCGATTGTTGGCGCGATCAACGGCGTGGCGATCACCGGTGGATTCGAGGTGGCGCTGGCCTGCGACGTCCTGATCTGTTCGACCAACGCGCGATTCGCCGACACCCATGCCCGTGTCGGCATCACGCCGGGCTGGGGTATGTCGCAGAAGCTTTCCCGTGCGATCGGACCCTATCGCGCCAAAGAACTGTCGCTGACCGGCAACTTCCTGACCGCCCAACAAGCCTACGATTGGGGCCTGGTGAACCGAGTGGTCGATCCTGCGGAGTTGATGCCGGCGGCGCTGAAGTTGGCCTATGAGATGGCCTCCATCGATGCAGACATGCTGGTAACCTACAAGGCGATGATCGACGACGGCTATGGGCTCAGTCTGAACGAGGCCCTGGCGCTCGAGCACGATCGCTCGGTCATCCACAACGCCACGGTGACGCCCGACATGGTCGAAGCGCGCCGCGCGGCGGTCCAGGCTCGTGGGAGGACGCAATAGGCATGAATCGAAACGGCCCCGCCTGTCACCAGACGGGGCCGCGAAACTTCGATGCTCAAAGGAGAGCTAGTCTTCCTTCGGCGTTAAGACTTGGCGGCCTTTGTACATGCCAGTCTTCAGGTCGACGTGGTGAGGGCGCTTCAGTTCGCCGGTTTCCTTGTCTTCGACAAAGGAGTTAGCGCCGAGGGCGTGATGCGAGCGACGCATGTTGCGGCGCGACGGCGAAGTTTTGCGTTTCGGAACAGCCATCGGAGGGTCTCGCAGGCGTGAAAATGGGGCCGACGACAACCAGGGCCGACGACGTGAGCGGGGGCTTATGCATGAAACCGCCTTGTCGATCAAGCCAGACCCAGGGCCTTAGTCAGTCTCTTGGGGGCAACGTTGGACCAGGCTGGGTGCAGGACCGTCTTCAGCAAGGCCTCGTCGATGGAATCCAAGCGGACGTAAGTCCAGCCGTGATGGCCGTATGTCTCCGTCGGCTGAACGGCCTCAGGATGAGCGGCGGCCATGTTGAGCTGATCCTCACGGTCGAGCTTGACGACAGCGACATTGTCCCGGCCGAGCGAGGTAAACAGGGTCTCATTCCCGGTGACGCCCAGCATGGCGAAGGTCCGCAGGGCTGGCCATTGCCCTAGCATTACAGTTGCACTGACGATCGTCCTCTGGATCGATGGGTGACCATGCTTCGGAGGTCATGTGATGTCGAGCGCATCGATCGAGACAACACTGG
>JAYUBY010000561.1:0-12309 GCA_043740635.1 Alphaproteobacteria bacterium | reverse complement strand
CCAGGCTTCGTCCACATAGACATGGCAGGTCGCGCACGCGCAGGCCCCGCCGCAGTCGGCGTCAATGCCGGGTACATTGTTCTTCACCGCGCCTTCCATGACGGTCAGGCCGGTCTTCACGTCGAGAACGTGTTCGGTTCCGTTGTGCTCGATGTAGGTAATCTTAGCCATAAACCCTCGGAACCCCTTGGCGCCCGCTTATGCGGCGACCTCTTTCATGGAAATGGATGGGTCCGCAAGTCTGGCCTTGGAGACCGGACGGCGGCCCAAGATGAGCTGCTTACCCATCATGAACTCGGGCGGTGAATTGATCGCTTCCACCGACTGCACGAGATCGCCCTTCAGATGGAAGACCGCGAACTTGGCTGACGCCGGGTCACCGCGGACCAGGACTTCGTCCACATCGAAGGCGTAGCCGGCGATCTGCAGCTTCAGATCGTACTGGTCGGACCACTGCCAGGGGACCTCGCCGGCAGGCTGCGGGCGACCGGTGATGGCGCTGGCCGCCTGCTTGGCCTGTTCCAGAGCGTTAGGCACGCTCTCCATCCGGAACATGCGGTCGTAGATCGGCATGGGGCGATGAGCTACGTCCCCGATCGCGAAGATCGCGAGGTCGGACGTACGCGCGTCCAGATCAACCACCACCCCGCGGGCGACGTCGAGGCCACTGTCGCGGGCGATCTCGTCATTGGGTGCAGCGCCAACGCCGACCACCACCGCATCGCAGAGGATCGTCCGACCGTCATCGAGCTTTACTCCGGTGACGTGGCCGTCTTTGCCCTCAAACTCGACAGCTGTGGCGTTCAACTCGAAGGTAACTCCGTGCTGCTCGTGCTGGTCCTTGAAGAATGTCGAGAGCGTCTCACATGCCACCCGCGCCAGAAGCCGGCTTTCGCGCTCGAGCACCACCACCTCGGCGCCCAGCGCCCGTCCGGAGGCAGCGACCTCTAGTCCAATATAGCCGCCACCCACCACCGCCAGGCGCTGGCCTGGGCCGACCGTAGCCTTCAGCGTCTCGGCATCAGCGGCGGTGCGTAGGAACATCACGCCTTTGAGATTCGCGCCGGGGATTGGAAGTGCGATGGCCCGCGCGCCCGTCGCAATAATCACAAGGTCGTAGCCGACGCTCGACCCGTCCGAGAGAGCCACCCTCTTGGCGCCACGGTTCAACGACACAGCCCGGACGTTCGGCCTGAAGTCGATGTTGTGCTCAGCGTAGAATTCCAATGGCTTCAGCGCCAACGAGTCCGCGTCTGCCTCCCCCTTGAGCCAAGCTTTGGAAAGCGGCGGCCTTTGGTAGGGCGGAATCGGCTCCTCACCGATGAGCGTGATCGGACCCTCGTGGCCATATTGGCGCAGAAGCGCCGCGGCCGTGCCGCCCGCATGTCCGGCGCCCAGGATCACCACATGTGCGGCCAGATCACTCATTTGACCCTCGATGCCCAAAAGTGACGAGAGCGTCAACTTAACGCTCCTCCCGCAAGCAGGGCGGAACTCCCTTTGACTCCCCGGCTTTCTGACTCGCCACCCACTCATGTACCCGCATGTCCAACACCGACAGCGGGAGTGAACCCGAGGCGATGATCATGTCGTTGAAGCCCTTGATGTCGAACTTTGGGCCCAGCGCCTTCTGGGCTTCGGTTCGCAGCTGCAGAATGCGGATCATGCCGATCTTGTAGGCCGTCGCCTGGCCGGGCCCGACGATATAGCGGCGGGTCTCAGCTCGGGCGGTGTCCTCACTGCGGTGACCGGTCGTACGCAGGTACTCGATCGCCTGCTCTTCTGTCCAACCCTGAGCATGGATGCCGGTGTCGGTGACCAGGCGGACGGCGCGGAACAGTTCGCCATCCAGGCGCATGAAATCCGACGCTACGTCCGGATAGACACCCATCTCTTTGCAGAGCAGCTCTGAATAGAGGCCCCAGCCTTCGTTGAAGGCAGCGTTGCGGGCCGCTAGCCTGAACTTTGGCACGGCCTGCTGACGCACGCGGATGTCACCCTGCATTGCGTGGCCCGGTATGCCTTCGTGGCACATCAGGTCTGGAAGGCTGGCGCGGGCTGAAGTCTTTCCCAGCATGTGCAGGTAGACTCTACCCGGCCGCTTGCCGTCGGGGCTGGCCCCGTTGGTGTGCGCCGCGCCGCCCGGCACCTCGCTGAATGACGGCTCGCGCACGACCTCGATTCCATAGATCGGAAGCGTGTTGAACATCGCCGACAGATGCTTGCGGTCGTTAGCGACCAGCTCGTTGGAATAGCGCAGAACCTCGGCGCGGTTCGCATCGTTGTAAGGTTGCGGCGGATCGAGGCGGGCAAGTTCGGCGTAGTAGGCCTCGCGGTCCTTGAACCCGGCTGTCTTCGCGAGCGCGTCCATCTCTCCTTGGATACGCTTCACCTCGGAGAGGCCCAGGGTGTGGATCTGGTCGGGGTTGAGGTCAGTGCGGGTTTGTAGCTTCAGCGCCGTGGTATACCAGGCGAGGCCATTGGGCAGGGTTACAGCGCCGACCTTGCCGGACGGCGCGTTGGCGACATCGCCCTGCAGCCAGCCGATCAGCCGCTCGTAGCCCGGTTTCATTCCGGTGAGCAGGGCCTGCTTGGTCCCGTCGAGCAAGGCGTGGGCCTCGTCAGGGGTCACTTTGCCGGCAGTCTGCAGCTTGCCGACCTTCGCCTTGGCGTCGGCCCACAGAGGCGAGTCTGGACCGGTCACGTCAAACGGCGAGCCACTGATCAGCTTTTTGCTTTCCGCGATCGCCCGTTCGTATTGGAACCGTGGCATGCGGATGCCATCGCCGGCAGCAGCTGTGGCTCGCTCGCGCACCTGGTCCATGGCGTGGCCGAGCGCCATCACCCGCGCGTTGAAGGCCACCATGTCGGACGAATTATCGACCAGATGTGAGCTGATCAGGAAGTTGGGCAGCGCGGTGCCGGTGGTACCCGCCACATATTCGTAGCGGCGGAACTTGTAGCTGAGCTCGGCGGAGTCAAGCTCATCGATCCACATGTCGTAGCTGATGCGGGACTCAAGTGGCAGCTTGTCGCGCTGGAACTGGGCCTTGATCTTTGCGACGCTGCCGCGACGCCATTCCAGGCGTTTCAGCTCGGCGCCCTCGCTGAGGTCGTTGAATTTATCCTGCCCTTCTTTGCTACCTTGTGACGTGGCCTGCTGCGGACTGGCCTTGAGCACCTCGGCATATTCGTTGTCGAGGAAGGCGGTAAACCGCGCCGCTTCGGCGGCTTGAGACGGCGCCTGGGCTGCGGCTGGGCCGGCGGCGATCATGACAACGCCCGCGGGCGTCGCCAGCAAAGTCATGCCGAGCACTGCGGCGACGGCGCGGCTCATACGACGCGATCAACAAGCATCTTCTTCACTTCAGCGATGGCCTTGGCGGGGTTCAGGCCCTTGGGGCAGACCTGGGCGCAGTTCATGATCGTGTGGCAGCGGTAGAGCTTGAAGGGGTCTTCAAGCGCATCGAGCCGCTCGCCGGTCGCCTCGTCGCGGCTGTCGATTAACCAGCGATAGGACTGAAGCAGTGTGGCCGGTCCGAGGTACTTATCCTGGTTCCACCAGTAGCTGGGGCACGAGGTCGTACAGCAGGCGCAGAGGATGCACTCGTAGAGGCCGTCCAGCTTTTCGCGGTCCTCCGGCGACTGAAGCCATTCCTTCTGCGGCTCAGGCGTCTCGGTGTGCAGCCATGGCTCGATTGAGGCGTACTGAGCGTAGAACTGGGTCAGGTCAGGGACGAGGTCTTTCACCACGGGCATGTGGGGCAGCGGGCTGACCTGAACGTCCTTGCCGGGGACCTCTTCCCAGCCGTGGGTGCAGGCCAGCGTGTTGCGCCCGCCGATATTCATGGCGCACGAGCCGCAGACACCCTCGCGACAAGAGCGGCGGAAGGCCAGGCCCGGATCCATGGTGTTTTTAATGTGGATCAGGACGTCCAGGACCATTGGGCCACATGCGTCGACGTCAACGTCATAGGTGTCCCAGCGGGGGTTCTCGGTTCCCTCAGGGTCGTAGCGATAGACCCGGAAGGTCTTCACCCGCGTCGCGCCCTCGGGGGCTGGATGGTGGTGACCCTTTTGAACTCGAGAGTTCTTGGGCAGGACAAGTTCGACCATGAGAAGCGGTCCTTAAGCGGGGCTGGGCTGGACGGTCTTCCGCCCGAAGATGATGACGCCGTGGTGGCCGTCGTGGTCGGTGGAGACGAATTGCATCTCCTCAATCCCGGCCTGGTTCAGCAGACGCAGGACCTTTGACAGGTCGTAGTCGTACATCCAGATTTGGCCCGCCGGCAGCGTCTTGACCCAATGACGGTATCGACGCTCTGCGTAGAAGCGCCGCCAGCCGGTGATGATTTGCCGCTCGTGCCGCGCATCGCGCCAGGCGGTCAGCTGGAGGCTGGTCATACCACCAGGCGCGAGCCGGGCCAGCAGGTCCTTCAGGATATCCAAGCCGCGCTCCGGCGGAATGTGCTGGAAGACGATGAAGCTGTTGATCCAGCCGAAAGGTCCCGCGGGGAGTTCATCGGTGTAGGTCGCCTTGCCGCCGCGTTTGCGGGCCAGCTCCAGCATACCCGGAGAGATGTCGAGGCCCGTCGTCGGGACATACTCGGCCATGGCCTCAGCCAGTCGACCGACTCCGCAGCCGAAGTCCAGCGCAGGGCCTGACGGCGCCTGGCCAGTCAGCTTTGTAAGCGTCTCGACCATCTGGGCGATGTACTGCCGCCCAGAGAGGTAGAAATTTTCAACCCCTTCCGGAGTGATGTTCTCTGTCAGGAAATCCGGGTGGCTGATCACGCCCCAATAGGGCTGCCTCTTACCGAGTTCGCGCCAGTCGGCGTCGGTGTCGCGCAGGTCGAGGGCTGGTCTCATCACCGCCTCAGTAGACCCGCGCCTTAGGCGGGATCGGGGCGATGTCGCTGGTCATGGTGTAGTCGTGTACCGGCCTGTAGTCGATGCGGACCTTGCCTGTCGCGTCGTCGAACCAGGTGAGCGTGTGCTTCATCCAGGTCTTGTCGTTGCGGGCGGCGAAATCCTCGCGAGCGTGCGCTCCGCGGCTCTCCTGTCGGTTGTTGGCCCCGACCACAGTAACCACAGCCTGGCCGACCAGGTTGTCCAGCTCCAGGGTCTCCATCAGATCGGTGTTCCAGATCATGCCACGGTCGGAGATCGACAAGTCTTTGCGCTTTTTCTGCACTGCTTCCAGGCGTTTGACGCCGGAGACCAAGCTCTTGCCGTCGCGGAACACCGCGGCATCCTCCTGCATCGCCTGCTGCATCTCCAGCCGCAGCGCCGCCGTGGAGGTCTTGCCACTGGCCGTGCGGAACCGATCGAAACGCGCTAGGTGCCCATCCGTCATCGGAGACTTCAGCTCGACCTGCGTCGCCCCAGCCTTGATCGTCTCAGCGCACCGCAACGCCGCTGAGCGCCCGAACACCACCAGGTCGATCAGCGAATTGGAGCCCAGGCGATTTGCTCCGTGCACGGACACGCACGCAGCCTCACCCACCGCCATCAGCCCCCGAACCACCCTGTCCGGATCCTTGCCGACCTTGGTGACTACCTCCGAGTAGAAGTTCGTGGGAACCCCTCCCATATTGTAGTGCACGGTCGGGAGCACCGGGATCGGCTCCTTGGTGACGTCTACGCCGGCGAAGATCCGCGCGCTTTCCGAGATACCCGGCAGGCGCTCGTGCAACACCTTGGGGTCGAGGTGATCCAAGTTCAGGTTGATGTGATCCTTCTTCGGACCGACCCCGCGGCCCTCACGAATCTCGATGGTCATGGCGCGGCTGACCATGTCACGAGGCGCTAAGTCCTTCACGGACGGCGCATAGCGCTCCATGAACCGCTCGCCCTCTGAGTTCGTCAGATAGCCGCCCTCGCCCCGCGCGCCTTCAGTAATCAGACAGCCAGCGCCGTAGATCCCGGTGGGGTGGAACTGCACGAACTCCATGTCTTGCAGTGGTAGGCCGGCGCGTAGCGCCATACCGCCGCCGTCGCCGGTGCAGGTGTGCGCAGAGGTGCAGGAGAAATAGGCGCGCCCGTAGCCACCGGTCGCCAGGATCACCTGTTGCGCTTGGAAACGGTGCAATGTGCCGTCGTCCAGCTTCCAGGCCGTCACGCCCCGGCAAACCCCCTCATCCATGATCAGGTCGAGGGCAAAGAATTCGATGAAGAACTCGGTCTTCTTGGCCAGGGCCTGACCGTACATGGTGTGCAGCATGGCGTGACCGGTGCGGTCGGCCGCGGCGCAGGTGCGCTGGATCGGGGCTTCGCCAAAATTGCGCGTCATGCCGCCAAAGGCTCGCTGATAGATTTTGCCTTCGGGCGTCCGCGAGAACGGCACGCCCCAATGTTCCAGCTCGTAGACCGCAGCAGGGGCATTGCGGACCAGGTATTCGATGGCGTCCTGGTCGCCCAACCAGTCCGACCCTTTGACGGTGTCGTACATGTGCCAGCGCCAATCATCTTCACCCATATTGCCGAGGCTGGCGGAGATGCCGCCCTGAGCCGCGACCGTATGCGAGCGCGTGGGGAAGACCTTGGAGATGCAGGCCGTCTTCAGCCCGGCTGCGGCGCAGCCCAGGGCCGCGCGCAGACCGGACCCCCCGGCGCCCACCACGACGACGTCATACTTGTGATCGATGAATTCGTACGTCGCCATGGGGTTCTCACGCGCCTCCCAGCGCGACCTTGAGGACCGAGAAGATCGCGAGAGCGCCGGCCAGTCCGCAGACGAAAAGGTTGATAAGCAGCAGACCCGATTTCGTCAGGGCTTTGTGGATGTAGTCCTCAACGACCACTCGCATACCCGAGTGCATGTGCCAAAAGCTGATGGCCAGAGTCAGGACCGTGAGGGTCGCGTTCAGCGGGTCCTGGATCCAGTGGACTGCGAAGCCGTAGTCACCTGACGCCAGCCGAAGAACGCCGTAGATCGCCCATATAACCAGAGGGACTAGTGCGATGGCGCTGACCCGCTCTGAAATCCAGTGCGTGGCGCCGTGCTTTGCGGAGCCGAGGCCGCGTGCGCGGCCAAGAGGTGTGCGGTAGCTGACCATCAAAGCGCTCCCGTCATGCCAGCAAGGCCCCAAATCGCCAGCGTCGCAGCAGCTGCGAAGGCGAAGACCAGAACGGCGGAGGCGTTAGCCGACTTCACGTCGAGGCCGCGGCCGGTGTCCCAGACCAGATGCCGAATGCCATTGCCCAGGTGATAGAAGACGCAAACCGTCAGGCCGAACATCACCACCTTGCCGGAAAGCGAGCCCAACAATCCCTTGAACGCAGTGTAGCTGTCCGGTCCCTGCGCCAGCGCGATCGCCCAGGCCGCAGCGATTAGCACGCCTACATAGAGCGCCACCCCGGACGCCCGATGCAAGATCGAGGTCCACATGGTGATGTGCCATCGCCAAAGTAGCGGCGAGCCCAGGCCACCGGTCACCAGATGTGGTGAAACCGGTCGTTCGCGGGGGGTCTTTGAGGCGTCCGTCATGCGTTTGCGCCGCTCGATTCTAATCCTGGAAGCAGCCCCGCTTTTAAGCGCCGGGCGAAGGGTGTCAACGAAGGCCGATCCGATCCCTTCGGTGTGAAGCCATGGCGGCGCCGCCGCACCCATTCCCCGCTTGGTCATCACCAGCGGCTCCTTCGCAATATGCGAAGTTCTAGTCCCCATCCATGCAGACACAATGTTCAATTACTGTAGTCTCCCTTCGTGAAAGGCGAAGGATGCGCTTCGATCTAACGGACCTAAGGCTATTCTGCGACGTGGCGGACGCGGGCTCGATCACGGGTGGCGCGGCGCGAAGTGCTTTGGCGTTGGCCGCGGCCTCGACGCGCATCCGTGGCATGGAAGAGGCGCTTGGCGCGCCGCTGCTGATCCGCTCGCGGCAGGGGGTAACGACGACGGAAGCGGGCCGCACACTGCTCAAACACGCCCGCACCCTGCTGGCTCAAAGTGCGCGGCTGCGCGAGGACCTAAGCGCCTACGCTGGCGGCCTTTCCGGAGAGGTTCGTCTGCTGGCCAATACCAACGCACTAACGGAGTTCCTGCCGGAGGCCCTTTCATCGTTCCTGGCAGACCACCCGCACATCAGCGTCGATCTCGAGGAACGACTCTCCGACGAGATCGTCGGTCTTGTGGCCGAGGGCGCGGCCGACGTCGGCATTGTGGCCGGCACGGTCGATGTGGGCGCGCTCATCACTTATCCCTTCCGATCGGACCGTTTCGTAGTCGTTACCGCCTCAGGCCACCCGCTCTCCCAGCAAACGAGCGCTAGCTTTGCCCAAGTGCTTGACTTCGACTTCGTGGGCCTTGATCGATCCAGCTCGCTGCAGCGGTTCCTGGCCGGCAAGGCGGCGCGCGAGGGCCGACCGCTGCGTCTGCGGGTGCAGCTGCGCAGCTTCGATGCGGTTTGCAGGCTGGTAGAATGCGGCGTCGGCGTAGGTGTCGTACCCAAGACCACCGCGGCGCGGGCAGCCAAAACCATGGCGCTGGCCATTACCGACCTCGCCGACGACTGGGCGCTGCGCGAACTGACGATCGTCGTGCGCGCGTCTGGCGAGCTGCGACCTTACGCCAAGGCGCTTGTTGAGAGCCTTAGGGCCTAGGCGGCGAGGCACTCGACCACCGTCTGAATGGTCAGGCCTCGCCGCCCCTCTCGCGCCCCCCAGGCGAAGGTGCGAAGGTATGAGCAGCCGCAAAGCTTAACCACTGCACATTTTTGACATGCGCCCCATTCGGACGACACGCCCAATTATGCGGCGGACTCCGCAAGCCATTCGGCCGATCGCATCTCTTCTAGTCGGGACGCGGTGCGCTCGAATTCGAAGCTGCCGTCGCCTTCCGGATAGAGCGTTGCCGGCTCAGCCTCCGCCAAGACGATCAGTCGACTATGCGTCTCGTAGAGGGCGTCGATCAGAATGACGAAGCGGCGGGCCTCCTCGCGGCGGCTCGGAGTAAGCCTGGGAACATCCGCAAGGAAGACAGTGTGGAATTGATCGGCCAGGGCCACGTAGTCATTGGGACCCAGCGCGACCGAGCAAAGGCTCGCAAACGTCGCTCGCACCTGTCCACCGAAAGCATGCGGAAGAGTGATCTTGCGTCCGAGCACCTCCATCGTGGCGCCGACCTCCTCCTCGCCGCCCAACATGTCACGCCATAGCGCATCGAAATTTCGCTGATTGTCAGAGTCCGATGGGGAGAACCACGTTCCCGCGGCGCGGAGTCGATCCAGCCGGAAGTCGTGCCCTCCGGCAACGCTCACCACTTCGAGCCGCCGCTTCAGGAGATCTACGAATGGCAGGAAGAGCTGGCGGTTGATCCCGTCCTTGTAGAGCGTGTCCGGCTCCCGATTGGACGTGGCGACAAGGGTGACTCCCCGCGCGAACAGCGCCGCGAACAAGCGCCCCAAGATCATGGCGTCGGCGATGTCGGTCACCTGAAACTCGTCAAAGCAGAGTAACCGTGCGCCTTCCGCCACGACATCGGCCACGGGCGGAATCGGGTCGTCCCCTTTGTGCTGCCCAAAGCGCGCCTTGCGGGACGCCGGATCTCCCGTTCGCCATGTTCCAATCAGCCTGTGGATCTCGCCCATGAAGACGTGGAAGTGGGTGCGGCGCTTTTTATCGACGGGGATCACCTCAAAGAAGAGATCCATTAGCATCGACTTGCCGCGGCCGACGGGGCCCCAGAGGTAAACGCCACGCTCGGCTTCCGGCTTACGGAACAGCCCCTTCAGGCCGCCAGGCGTCGACCCGAGGTCAGCCTCCAGGCGGATCAACGCCCTCAGGCCCTCAGCTTGCGCCGGATCGGGGCGGATATGGCCTTCGGCGAGTTGGGCGTCGTAGGCGGCTTGCAGCGCTGAGGCCATGACTCCGCCTAACCGCCGTTGGTCCCTAGCGCAAGGAACGGTCGCAAGGCCCATGGGTTGAAGTAGGTCCCAGCAAAAGGAAACCTCCCATGTCCGACAAAAAGCGCGCACTCGAACCCACCGCCGCTTCGCCGTCGGCAGCCGTGACCCGCGGCCTCGAGCACGGACTAGGCGTCGGCCGGCGTGAGCTTGACGCCCAGCGCGAGCCGGCGATCGATCCGCCCTTGCTCGATGGAAATCCCGAGAACGACTGGGGCGATCCTGCCGATGAAGGCGCGACGTACTCTGCCAATCACGCCACGCGTGGCGAGAAGACCGACGCCGAACGGGGGCCGGGGCCAAAGACGCGCGCCGCCGCCAAGGATGCGATCAGCCGGCGCTAGTCACTGCATCGTTGGGATGACGAAAGCCGAGTCCTCGACGGCGCCTTCCGGCCAGCGCGCGGTGATGGTCTTCACTTTGGTGTAGAACTTCACGCCTTCCATCCCGTGCTGGTTGGTGTCGCCGAAGGCCGAGCGCTTCCAGCCGCCGAAGGTGTGATAGGCCACCGGCACCGGGATCGGCACATTGATACCGACCATGCCGACGTTAACGCGGGAGGCAAACTCGCGCGCGACGCGGCCGTTGCGCGTGAAGATGGCGACGCCGTTGCCGTACTGGTGGTTGGACGGCAGCGCGACCGCGTCTTCGAAACTCTCGGCGCGAACGATCTGCAGTACAGGTCCGAAGATCTCTTCCTGATAGGTGCGCATCGTGGGCTTCACCTGATCGAAGAGGCTCGGGCCGATGAAGAAGCCCTTCTCATAGCCCTGGAGGCTGAAGCCGCGGCCGTCTACCACGAGTTCAGCGCCCTCGTCCTTACCCATCTGGATGTAGTCGGAGACTCTCTGGCGATGGGCGGCGCTGACCACCGGACCGTACTGGGCCGCTGCGTCGGTCGAGATGCCGACCTTGAGGGTCTCGATCTCAGCCAGCATCTTTTCGCGGAAGGCCTCTGCAGTCTTCGCGCCCACCGGCACGACGACGGGCAGCGCCATGCAGCGTTCACCAGCCGAGCCGAAGGCCGCTCCGGAGATGTCCTTCACCGCCTGATCGAGATCGGCGTCGGGCATGACGATGCCGTGGTTCTTAGCGCCACCCATGGCCTGGACGCGCTTCCCGGCGGCCGTGCCGCGGGAATAGACGTAGTGAGCGATGTCCGACGAGCCGACAAAGCTGACAGCCTTGATGTTGCGATGGTCAAGGATCGCGTCGACCGCGGTCTTGTCGCCGTGGACCACGTTCAGGACGCCTTTCGGCGCGCCGGCCTCCATCATCAGCTCGGCCAGGCGGACCGGAACCGAGGGGTCTTTTTCCGAGGGCTTCAAGATGAAGGTGTTACCGACCGCTATAGCGATGCCGAACATCCACATCGGGATCATCGCGGGGAAGTTAAACGGCGTAATGCCGGCCGCAACGCCCAGCGGCTGACGCATGGAATAGACGTCGATGCCGGGGCCTGCGCCCTCGGTGTATTCGCCCTTGAGCACGTGGGGGATGCCACACGCGAACTCGATGACTTCCAGGCCCCGCTGGATGTCGCCCTTGCTATCGGCGATGACCTTGCCGTGCTCGGAGGACAGCATCTCGGCGAGCTGGTCCATGTTCGATTCAACCAGCCGCTTGAAGTCGAACATCACCCGGGCGCGCCGCTGCGGATTGACCAAGGCCCAGACCTGCTGAGCTCGCACCGCCGAGGCCACGGCCGCATCAAGTTCCGACACGCTCGCCAGCGCCACGCGAGCCTGAACCTCGCCGGTGTTGGGATTGAAAATGTCGCCGAAGCGACCGGAGGTTCCTGGAACGGCTGCGCCGTCGATGAAGTGTGTAATGTCACGCATGGGCGGCCTTTTAGGCGCTCGCAGCGGAGACGCAAACCCGCCTCATGATCCCTTAAGGGTCCAGCCCTAGGGTGCATCTGCGCTTCACGCGTCGGAGACCCCGTTGCAACTGTCCGCAATTCCCGTCCCGGTGCTCTACATCCCGATTCAGCCAGTGGCGCCTGTCGGCCCGGTCAAGGGTCGCGACAGTGGCGCCGAAGATGCCGCCCAGAGGGTGCGCGCCGCTCCGCCGCCCGGCGCCGGGAGCCTGCTCGACATCGAAGCCTAGTTTCTGGCGCCGACCGTTGGCTTGCCGAGCCGCGCCGCGCCTGCGACTCTCCGCGACATGGCTGTCGCTTCACTCGCTCAGACGTTCAGCCCGGCGCAAACCCGGGACCACATCGTCGATGTGCTGATCGCAGAACGTGCGCCGAAGCTGGCGGCCAGTATCGTATGGCCGATCGTCCGACCTCTGCTCTACAGCGTTCTCGACTATGGCAAGGCTAGGCGGATGGTCGACGTCATTGCGCCCCTACCCGGACATGCAGCGCTGGACTACGTCTCCGAGTTGCTCAACGTAAGGG
>JAYUBY010000560.1:0-5202 GCA_043740635.1 Alphaproteobacteria bacterium | reverse complement strand
TCTTTGCCCACTGGGCGTCACTCAAAACGAATCGGTCCATCCGGAGCTTGAATCACGGACAGCGCGTCGGGTGAATCCTGAATCCCAACAGCCCCTAGGTGGTGGTGCCGAACTGAGTCTCGAAACCATCTTTGGTCTTGCCGAAAGGCGTCGCCATGACGCCGGCGTTGCGGATGATCACATCGAAGGGCTCGCCGGCGGCGTTCTGCTTGTCGGCGGCGGCAGTTTCGGCCTTTTTGAGGTCGCGAGCGGCTCCGACAACGGTCGCGCCATGAGCGGCGAGCGCGCGGGCGGTCTCAACTCCCAGGCCTGCAGAAACGCCAGTGACCAGAATGCGCCTGCCTTTGAGATCAACGCCGGCAAGGACGTCATGGGTGGTGGATTTTGCGTCAAAGGGTTCGGTCATAGGAGGTCTCCGTCGCTAGGATCGTTGTCGGGGCTGCGCAGCGTCGCTATGAAGCGGAGGCAACCTCCGGATAAAAACGGAGGTGTCTTCCGTTTTTCAAGAGTCCGATGTTGAGGGACGAATTTTGATTGTAGCGGACAAAGGGGCGCGGAAGCCCCGGGCCGACGGCCTGCGCAACCGCGAACAGCTGCTGGAAACGGCAAAGGCCGCGTTCAACGCCGTCGGCGCAGACGTGGCCTTGGAAGAGATCGCCCACCGCGCCGGCCTCGGCATCGGGACGCTTTACCGTCATTTCCCCACCCGTGACGCGCTGTTGGCAGCGGTCTATCGCCGCGAAGTCGAACAACTGTCCGCCTCGGCCGAGACGCTGTTGCGCGCCCGACCACCCGGCGAAGCGCTGAAGGCTTGGCTGCACCTGTTGGTGGACTACATGGCGACCAAGCGGGTTATCGCGCCGGCGCTCCAGGCCTCACCCGGCGAAGGCGCGCGGGTCTATGCTTCGTCTGGCGCTGCAATCACCGAGGCGATGAGCCGATTAACGCGCGCCGCCATCGCAAGCGGGGACATTCGCGCCGACTTTCGACCCGACGATCTCCATCGGATGCTCGTCGGCGTCAGTTTCGGCTACGACCAGCCCAACTGGGAGCCGAGCGCCCGGCGCCTAGTCGACGTCCTGATGACAGGCCTTAAGCCACAGCACTGACCCGGGCAATGTCAGGCTGGATCAAGCCTCAAGGTCTGGATCTTCGGCTCGGGGCCAGGTGTGAGGGCGAGTTCGCAAACGACCGCACCCCGTTCGCAGGTCAAATGAAGCTGACCGGCTAGGTCGTGGCGAGCCTCGATGCGGTCCAGGGCGCCGGATCCGAAGTGGGAGCGCAACTCAGCCAGCGCTCGATTGCGTGCGTCCAAAGGGCCGTCAGCTAGGAGATTTGGGGCGAAGTGCTCCCGGGCGCCATCCAGTCGTCCGGCGGAGTAGGCCTGGGCGACCGCGTCGGCCGCGGCCTGAAGGGCCGCCGAGACGGGCACGAGCCTGGGACGCCAAAGTCCGTGGGCGTAGAGACAGTCGGCGACTTCGATATTGGTGGGCTCGGGACCGGCATAGGTGACGTTGGCGAACGCGAAGACGCCGATTCCGACGTCCGGCGAGAAGAAGACATTGGAGCCGAAGCCAGGCAGGCCGCCCGAATGGCCGAGGCAGCGACCCAGCTGGGAGTCGGCAGAGCTGACCAGGCCGTAGCCGTATGCACTGGCCACGGGAATCGATTCCCCGCCAAGCGCTCGGGTGCGCGGAATGCCAGGCATGGCGTGGGTGAGGGCCAGTTCCCGCCGGGTGGCGCGGCGCACCGGTCCCACATCGGGATCGTCCCTGGGCGGCCAGGCTTCGAGCAGGAATGCGACATAACGGGCGTAGTCGTTCGCCGTAGTGATCATTCCGCCCATGGCTGCGACCTCGCCATCCGGCTCCGGTGGCTCCTCACCCCAGGCGTCGTCCCGCCGCCAGTAGCCGACCGCGCGGGTACCTTCCCGTACCGCGTCGGGATCAAACGTGGTGGCGGTAAGGCCAAGCGGAGCGAACAGCCGCTCCGAGATCACCGCCTGATAGGGGCGACCGCAAAGGTTGGTGATGACCCGACCGAGGATCGCGTAGCCCAGGTTGGAATATTCAAAGGCGATACCCGGCGCGCGCGCAAACAGTCGTCCGGAACTGAGCAAGGCGCTGAAATCCGTAGGCGTCATACCCAGCACGCGGTCGGCCCAAGGGTCATCGCTGACGAACCCTTCGGTGTGATTTAGCAGGTCGCGAACCCTAACGGTCGGACTGTCGGCGGTTGGAAGCTGTAGATCGGTGAGTTGGGGCACATAGGTCGCCGCCGGCGCCTCCAGCGACAAAAGGCCCTCGTCGCGCAACATGAGGATCGTCAGAGCCGTCACGTTCTTGGTCATCGATGCGATGCGGAATGCTGTATCCGCGGTTACTGGCCGACCGCTTGCGACATCCGCCACACCATGGGTGACGAGGTGGGCGAGGCGGCCGTCTCGCACGACGCCGGCGACGAGGCCCGGCGCATGCACTCGCGCAGCGAAAGCAGCATAGATCGCGTCGATCTCCGCGGCCCAGGGTTCTGCACCCGCCATGCCCTAGCGCCGCAACCCCAGCTCGGGCTGTGCTCCGGCCATGGCCTCTTCGGGGAGGTGGCAGGTAAAGGTGGCGCCGGCGCCGGGTTCGCTCTCCAGCGCGACCCAACCGCCATGCAGTTCGGTGAGCGCTTTGACGAGCGCCAGGCCCAGGCCCGGTCCGCCGCGCTCGCGGCCAATGAAGCGGTCGAAGATGTGGGCCTGGACGTGGAAGGGGATGCCACGCCCCGTGTCGGAGACTTGCAGCTGGATCTCGCCGAGAGCTTTCCTGGCCGCCATCGTCACCGTGCCGCCGGCCGGCGTCTGGCCGATGGCATTCTCGACCAGGTGGTCCAGGATCTGGCCCAGGCGACGCGCGTCGCCACGGATCAGACCAACGTCGGCAGCCGCGTCGACCACGATCTTGACGTTCCCAGACTTCGCGGCCTCGGCCCAGCGCTCCTCCTGAACGGTGAGCAGGTCAGCGACCCGAACGTCGGCCACATCGAGCGCCATCTCGTCAGCGTCGATCTGAGCCATGTCGAGCACGTCGTCGATGGAACGCGCCAACTGCGTTGCGGCAGATTTCACCGAGCCGGCGTAGCCTCGGCCGCGTTCCGAGAGCCCCTCGCCGGAGCGTTCCAGCAATTCGGAATAGCCGATGATCGTGGTGAGCGGGGTTCGCAGTTCGTAAGACACGTTGCCAACAAAATCCCGCTTCAGCCGCTCGGCGTCGGCAAGGGCCTGCTCCTTGGCCTCAAGAGCGCCTTCCAATTTCCTGGCGTCAGTGACGTCGGTGAAGGCGATGAGTGTCGCGCCGTCGGGCAGAGGGCGGGATTGGTAGACGACGATGCGGCCGTCAGAGGTCTTCACTTCACCGGTCGTAGGGGCGCGGGCTTGTGGGTCGGGGTCGGCGACGCGGCCCTTGAGCTCCGCCCAGAAATTCTTGTCGTGCAGTTTTCGAATGCAAAGGTCGACGACGCCCTCGAAATCGCCGGCCGCCTCGACCTGGGCGGGTGTGACCTCCCAGAAGCGGGCGAAGGACTCGTTGTGAAGTCGAAGGCGCCCGTCTGAGCCGAAGACGGTCACCGCGTCGGAGAGCTTGTCGAGGGTCGCCTGCTGCACCTGGATCAGGGCGTTGTACTGGCTGGTCAGCTTCAGCTCGCCGGTGATGTCGGAGTAGAGCAGCAACAGCCCACCCATAGGGTGCGGCTGTCGGACCACCTTTAGAGTGCGGCCGTCGGGCAGGCTCCACATGTCGTCGGGGCCTGCTGCCAGATGCTCATAGCGGCTGAGCTCAGCAGCCTTCCACTTCGTGTAGTCGGCGGTCTCCGGCAGGCGGCGGCGCTGGCGCAGGCGGTCCAACACTTCGGAATGGCTAGGCTGTTCGGCGAGCCAGGCGGGCTCCAAGCCCCACATGTCGGCGAAAGCTGTGTTGTGGAACATCAGCTTCTTGCCGCGATCGAAGACGGCGACAGCCTCGGCGATGTGATTCAGAGTCTCGTCGTGTGCTTCGACATTGCGCTGTAGGAGTTCTCGCAGGGCTTCTTGTTCGCTTACGTCCTCGGTCCAGACGCCGACGCCGCCGCCCTCAAGGGGCTGGGCGGTGACATAGAAGGCTCGACGCTTGCCAGCGATGGTCGCCCAGCGCACGGCCTCGCGCCGCTGGCCAAGGTTGGCGGCCTCGCTGGCAAGGGCATCGGCGGACTTGTCGAAGGCCGCGCCACGGGTGGCGGCGTCGTCCAGGCTGGCAGCGTCGGCGGCCCTCAGCCAGGCGGCGTTGACCCACACAGGAGAGCCGTCCGCCGCGGCGATCCAGGCTGGGGTGATCCTGGCGTTAAGAAAAGCTGCGAAGCGCGGCGCGGTGGGCAGACCGGCATCCTCGCCAACCGCCGCCGACAGCCGGAGCCAAGCCATAGCGCCAGCCGCACGGCCCTCGACCGCCACGAGGCCACCTTCGCCCTGGACCTCGAAGGCGCAGGCCTCGCCTCGCTCGAAGAGGGCTCGCAAGCGGCGCGCATGGTCGGGATCGGCGCGCATCAGGGCGTTGACCACACTCTGCGGGTCGGGTTCGGAAAGGCCCAGCGCCTCGGCGCAAACGGCTAAGGATTCCTCGCCCGAGGCCAGAAGGGCGCGGCCGTCTTCTACCGCCAGGAGGGCGGAATCGAAGGCTTCTGCGGACGCCTGGGCGGCTTCGGCGCGCGCCTCGATGCCGGCAAGCCGCGCGGCGAGCGCATCGACGCGATCTTGCGCATGCCGACGCTGGGCCAGCGCCCACAGCACGGCGCAAATCGCGAGCGATACCGCGCCTGCCGCCGCTGCAAGGATCAGTTGGTAGGCGCTCATCCCTGCTTCGGGTTGCTCCGGCGAATCACATCGTTCGCACACTAAGCCGCGCTGGCCCTCGCCGCATCCGCGCCGCGTTTGAGATGTTACGCTAACTTGGCGCATGATCGGAACGATGACCGCAATCCTATATCCAGTGGCGGCGAACGCTGAGCAGGCCCTGGCGCGTCCGCTGGGCAAAGCAGCGCGAGAACGCGAGGCGCTCGGCGTAGCAGGCGGGCTCGTCGTCTTCGCTACTGATCCCACGGGCCCCGCGTTCGCGACACGCGAGGCGGCGTTGGAGGCCTATGCTGGACCGCTCGGCGAGGCCTGGGCGCGGCTAGTCGAGCAGATCC
>JAYUBY010000559.1:0-3589 GCA_043740635.1 Alphaproteobacteria bacterium | reverse complement strand
TGAGATGATGACGATCGGCGGCGCCGGTGTGGCTGCGGTGCTCATCTCCAATTCCGTGCCCGTGCTGAAGGGCATCGGCGGGGGCATGGGCAAGGTTTTCAAGGGCGCCAAATGGAAGCCTTCGGATTATCGCGACCTACTGTCCCTGCTGTTTCTGCTCACCAAGACCATGAAATCCAAGGGCGTCATCGCGCTGGAAAGCCACATCGAGACTCCGAAGGAGAGCTCGATCTTCTCGCGCTATCCGAGGATCTTGCACGACCACTTCGCCGTCGATTTCATCTGCGACACCCTGCGGATGATGACCATGAACCTGGAAGATCCGCACCAGGTTGAGGACGCGATGGAGAGCCAGCTCGAGAAACACCACCACGAGGCGCTAGCCCCACCGCACGCGCTGACCAACCTGGCCGATGCCCTCCCCGCGCTCGGCATCGTCGCCGCCGTGCTCGGGGTCATTAAGACCATGGGCGCGATCACCGAACCGCCAGCCGTGCTGGGTGAGATGATCGGATCGGCGCTGGTCGGGACCTTCCTGGGCGTCTTCCTAGCCTATGGTCTGGTCGGCCCCATGGCGAACCGCATGGCCGCAGTGATCGAAGAGGACGGCTCCTTCTATAAGATCATCCAGTCGGTCCTGGTGGCTCACCTGCATGGTAACGCTGCCCAGATCTCCGTCGAAATCGGCCGCGGCAACGTCCCGTCGGGTGCCCAACCTAGCTTCCTGGAGCTCGAAGAGGCCCTGAACACCATTCCGGCCGACGCGGCCGCGTAAAGGTCAGCCGCCAGCCCGTCTGCCTGGCCGGCCGTCCCCGAACGTCTATTCAAGCGGACCGCCGGGTTGTCCCAACCGCGAAGCAGCGCATAGTTCGCTTCGCGCTTGGCGCGCTGTCCATTTGATTTCGGGGATCAGCCCATGAACATCCAACTGACTCACAAGCTGCTCGCCGTCGGCGCGGCCGTCGCCTCCCTCTCCCTCGCCGCCTGTTCGAAGCCGGCCGAAAAGGCCCCCGACGCCGCTGCACCTGCCGCCAATGCCGATTCGGAAGCGGCTGCCGCCAAGAAC
Organism: Alphaproteobacteria bacterium; assembly: GCA_043740635.1. Taxonomy (GTDB): domain Bacteria; phylum Pseudomonadota; class Alphaproteobacteria; order Caulobacterales; family Caulobacteraceae; genus Phenylobacterium. Next base: position 2,523 of record JAYUBY010000559.1, on the reverse strand, counting down.
GCCGCCGCTATCGCCGCGGACGCCGCAGCTGATTCCAACAAGGCAGACACCGCCCCGGCCGTTCCGGCCGCAGCGCCAACCGCAGGGACGCCGCCGGCCGCATCCGAAAAGAAATAGACACCACCTAATTCACAAAGATCAAAAAAGGGCCGTCCCACGGGGCGGCCCTTTTTCATGGCAAGCGGGCTATCCTGGCGATGATGCGCGAAGACGACCTATCCAAGGGCCCGATCGACTGGAGCGAAGACGGCCAGCCCCGTTCGCAGCTCTATGGCGACGTCTATTTCTCCGCGGAAGACGGACTGGCCGAGGCTCGGGCGGTATACCTGCAGGGCTGCGGTCTGCCGGACGCCTGGCGCGACCGCGGCCGCTTCGTGGTGGGCGAACTGGGCTTCGGGACGGGCCTCAACGTCCTGGCCCTAATCGAGCTCTGGACGCGAAGGCGGCCCAAGGGTGGGCAACTGCACATTTTCTCCATTGAGGCTCATCCGATCACAGTGGAGGACACACGCCGCGCCCTAGGCCGGTGGCCTGAGCTTCGCGCGCTCGCGACCCGGCTGACGGACCGGTGGCCCGGGCGGGCCGAGGGCCCGCACCGGCTTGAGCTGCCGGACCTTGGCGTCATACTTGACGTGGCGGTGGGCGAGGTCTCCGATTGCCTGAGATCCTGGTCCGGTCGCGCTGACGCCTGGTTCCTCGACGGCTTTGCGCCTGCGCGAAACCCCGCCATGTGGCGCGACGAGGTTCTGGCCCTGGTGGCCGCGAGGTCTGCACCGGGCGCCAGCGCTGCCACCTTTACTGTGGCGGGCCAGGTGCGCCGGGGCTTGGCCGCCGCCGGGTTTGAGGTGGCCAAGGCTGCCGGCTTCGGCCGAAAACGGGAGCGGCTCGTCGCTCGCCTGCGAGGCGAGCCGCCTGCGTTCAGGCCGCCCCGTCGGGTGGTCATCATTGGCGCTGGAATAGGCGGCGCGGCCCTTGCCCGGGCTTTCCGCGCGCTTGGCGCCGAGGTCGTGGTGCTCGACGCCGAGGGCCTGGGCGCCGGTGCGTCGGGCAACCCGGCCGCCCTCGTGACGCCGCGATTGGACGCAGGCCTTGCTGAGCCCGCACAACTGTTCGCGCAGGCCTTCCGCCGGGCCGTGAGGCTTTATCACGACGAGCCCCGCTGCATCGTCGCTCAAGGCGCCCTGCAGCTGGGCTTCGAGCCGCGCGATCTAGAGCGCTTCGCCAAGATTGCCGCATCGAATCTCTTCGAGCCCGCCGCACTGGAGATGCTGACACCGGCTCAAAGCACAGCGCGCCTGGGCGAAGACGGCCCCGAGGCTCTGGCGCTCAACGACGGCCTGGTGATTGAGCCGCAGGTCGTCCTGTCCGCCTGGGCGGTCGAAGTTCGACAGGCCAGCGTCAGTTGCATCGAGCAGGACGGCGAGGGCTGGCGGGTTCTGGACCCGGGCGGCGGCCTGCTGACCACGGCCGACGTCGTAATCGTGGCGGCAGGCCTGGCGTCCTCTGACTTGATCCCTGGCCTGCCGCTTAGTGCAGTGCGAGGCCAGGCAAGCTTCACACCGCTCGAAGATCCGCCTCCGGCTGCAGCTTTTGGCGGCTATGCGATTCCGACTCGCGACGGCATTCTGTTTGGCGCGACCAACGACCGCGACGACGTCGCGCGCGACCTCCGCGCCGAAGACCACGTCCGCAACCTTGCAGCCTTGGCCGAAGGTCTGCCGCACCTCGCCGAGCGGCTCAAAGACACGCCGCTTGAAGGTCGCGCCTCGATCCGGGTCTCAACGCCGGACTATCTCCCGTTGGCGGGCGCGGCTCCGCAAAGCCCCGAAGGACTCTTCGTGCTGACCGGCTTCGGCGCGCGAGGCTTCACCCTAGCGCCCTTGCTCGCCGAGCATGTTGCCGCAATGGCCCTTGGCGCACCCTCGCCCCTTCCCCAGCCGCTGGCGGATTTCGTCGACCCTGCGCGTTTCGCCCGACGCGCCGCGCGGCGGGGTTCCTAGGCGCCTTCGCGGGTCGGATGTAGTCTCCCGCTGCGGGGACGGCCATTCACGAGGAGTCGAGTAATGAAGATCCATGCCGCCCTGGCCGCCTCTGCCGCGACGTTTCTAACCCTCGCCGCAACAGCGGCTTACACCGCCGACAAGCCTGCTCCCCGCGAGTGCTTCTGGACCCGCCAAGCCGACGGCTTTGCCGCCCAGGACGATCATACCGTGAATGTCCGCGTCAGCGTCCGTGACGTTTATCAATTCAAGCTGCTGGGAAGTTGCCCAGACATCGACTGGAACCAGCGCATCGCGCTGATTTCTCGCGGTGGCTCGAACATCTGCAGCGGCATGGACGCCGAGTTCGTCACCCACTCGCCGATCGGCCCGCAGCGCTGCGTGGCGACCGCCATGCACAAACTCACCCCAGAAGAAGTTGCCGCCCTGCCCCGAAAAGCGCGTCCCTAGCGCGCTTCATTGTCAAAAAGAAAGGGCGCCAACACAAGGTCAGCGCCCGGGGGAAAGTAGGCTTCGGACAAAG
>JAYUBY010000558.1:0-12479 GCA_043740635.1 Alphaproteobacteria bacterium | reverse complement strand
GCAAGATGGCTTCAATCCTGACGATCGATCCGCGCGACGACGTCGCTGTGGCGATCGCGCCTTTCATGGCCCGCGATGCGGTCGGCGAGAGCGTCGTCGCGGCTGTCGATATCCCGGCCGGCCACAAAGTGGCGCTGCGGGCGATCGCGAAGGGCGGGGCGGTGCGGTGCGGTGCGCAAATATGGGTGGCGCATCGGTCATGCCCTGGCAGACATCGCCCCGGGCGAGCACCTCCACAGCCACAACCTGGCGACCAACCTTTCGGGTCTTGAGGACTACGCCTATACGCCGGAACTTATGCCCACACCGACGACCGCGACTTTCGCAGGCTATCGGCGAAGGAACGGGCGGGACGGCACCCGCAACGAAATCTGGATCCTCTTCATGGGCTGCGTCGCGCGCGCCGCCCAGAATATTGCGGCCGAGGCGAGCGTGCGCTTGAAGGGCCGTGTCGACGGGGTCTATGCCCTCACCCACCCCTTCGGCTGTTCGCAACTCGGAGGCGCACTGGCCGCCCACCCCAATGCAGGCGGGGTCCTGATTCTGGGACTTGGCTGCGAGAGCAACCAACTCGACGACCTCTTGAAGGTCGCACCCGACGTTGACACCGATCGACTTCGTGCCTTCACGGCTCAGTCTACCGAAGATGAAATGGAGGCCGGGTTGGCTGCCGTCGAGGCTCTGGTCGCCGCAGCAGAGCATGACCGGCGCCAGCCGTGCCCCGTCTCTGACCTAGTGGTGGGCCTGAAATGTGGTGGCTCCGATGGCTTCTCGGGCTTGACCGCCAACCCAGCTGTGGGCCGCATCGCCGACGCGGTGGCCAGCGCCGGCGGGGCGGCGATCCTCACGGAGATTGCGGAGATCTTCGGAACGTCACACTTTGACTGATCGGCTTTGCGACGCGGCGCTCGACGGCCTGCCCCCGTCAGTGATCCTGCCGGCATATGACCGATCAGCGACACGAATCGGCGTCGTCCATTTCGGTTCGGGGGCCTTCCACCGAGCCCATCAAGCTTTCTTCATTGACCGAATGCTGACCCGCGACCCCGGCTTGGCTGTCTGCGCAGTCTCGCTACGCAGCGACGCTGTTCGCGCCGCGCTGGCGACGCAGGACGGACTCTACAGCCTGACCGAACGCGAGGCCGAGCCGAAGATCCGCATCATCGGGTCGATCAAGGAAGCGCTGACCGCGCCATCCGCTCCCAAGGCCATCCTCACTCGGCTCGCCGACCCGGCTGTGCGGTTTGTATCGGCCACGGTTACGGAGAAAGGCTACTGCCTGACGCCTGCCGGTGACCTCGATCTGACGCATCAGGAGGTAGGCGAAGACCTTGCCGATCCGGACCAGCCCCAGACGCTGATCGGTTGGCTCGTCGCTGGCCTTCGTCGACGGAGGGCAGCCGGTGGCCCTGGCCTAGTCGCCATGAGCTGCGACAACCTTTCGGGCAATGGCGCCCGCTGGCGACGGGCAACGCTGCAGTTCGCCGAGGCGTGCGGAGAGTCCGACCTCGCGCGCTGGATCGAGGATGAGGTTGGCTTTCCCGACAGCATGGTCGACTCGATCACGCCAGCCACCGACGACGCCCTTCGCGCCGAAGCCGCGCAAAGACTGGGGTTGATCGACGCCTGGCCAATCCAGCGAGAGCGCTTCGCGCAGTGGGTTATCGGGGCAGATTTCGGCCGCGACGCGGCAACCTTTGCAGAAGCTGGCGTTACCCTGACTGGCGATGTCGCCGCTTTCGAGCGAGCCAAGCTTCGCCTGCTGAATGGCGCCCACTCCACCCTCGCCTATGTGGGCTTGCGCCTGGGCCTTGCCACGGTCGCGCAAGCCATGGCTAACGCAGAGCTGGCGGCGTTTATTGAGACTCTGATGCGGCGCGACATCGCGGCCAGCCTGATGCCGGCTGCTGGTCAGGACCTCGACAGCTACATTTCCGAAATCCTCGCGCGTTTCCGCAATCCGGCCATCGTCCATCAGCTCTCACAGATTGCCTGGGACGGTTCGCAGAAGCTGCCGTTTCGGCTTCTGGCGACCATCGCCGAGGCCTTGGCTGCCGGCCGGCCGGCAACAAGACTGGTGATCGGGGTCGCCGCTTGGATATTATTCATCCGTACACGGAGTCATGAAGGCGTCGCGATCACCGATCCCTTGGCCGAGCGGCTTAACCAGATTGTCCGAAGCTGCGATGGCGACACCGCCGAAGATGTGGAGCGTTTTCTGACTCTGAGCGAGGTGTTCCCGACCGCGCTCGTCTCCGACGCGCGGTTTCGGTCTGCGCTTGCCAACGCCTATGACCTGCTCGCCAGCCCGGACCCAGCTTCGGCGTTCGCGCTCTAAGCCTCTGGCGGGGGATGTCGGCAGCCGCCACTATCGGCCGCAACTCAGCGAAGGGATCGGGCAATGAGGCGCATAACCCTGGCCGCGACGGCCATCTGCATCTCTCTGATCAGCGCCCTGATTGCGTACGCCGCGCCGCCAACGCCAGCGGATGGCGCCGCCGCCGGGAGTAATGGCGCCATGGGCCAGTTCACAGGCTTTGGCGGCGACCCAGCTCTAGGCGAGGCTCTCTACAAGCAGAAATGCGCGAGCTGTCACGACAACCCATCCGACCGCATTCCGGCGAAGACGACCATCGCCAACAATACGCCCACCTTCATCATCTCGACGTTGATCGATGGCGTCATGCGACCGATGGTCCTCGGCATGGCGCCGCACGACATGGCCTCGGTGGCGGCCTACTTATCGACCCACAAGGACGGCGGCCCGGGCGCCGGGTCGCCTGAGGCGCCAACGTGCACCGACAGGCCCGCGCCGATGTCGCTGGATGGGCCCAAATGGAATGGCTGGGGAAATGCCGAGACGCAGCAGCGGTTTCAATCCGGCCCCGGTCTCAAGGCCGCCGACGTCCCGCGACTGAAGCTGAAGTGGGCGCTCTCGTATGCTGGGAGCCGCAACGGCCAAGCGACCGTGGCGGGTGGGCGTCTCTTCCTCACCTCTAGCTCGGGAGCGATTTATGCGTTGAGCGCCAAGACCGGCTGCGCTTATTGGCGTTTCGACGTTCCTGGTGGATCGCGTAGCAGCATTACCGTGGGCAAGCTGCCCGGGGGCGAGCGCTACGCCGTCTATCTTACAGGCTGGACGGAACGAACCGCATACGCGCTCGACGCCGAGACCGGGAAGTTGATCTGGAAGACCCAAGTCACTGATCAGCAGGAAGTACAGATGACCGGCTCGCCGGTGCTGCACGCCAGCCGTCTCTACATTCCCGTGTCTTCCGCAGAAGAGGCCATCGCCGTCGATGACAAATATGAGTGCTGCAAGTTCCGCGGCGAGGTCGTCGCTGTGGACGCCGCCACCGGCAAGATCGCCTGGCGCGCCTTTATGGCCGATCCGGCTAAGCCCTTTAAAAAGAACTCGAAAGGCGCGCAGATGTTTGGGCCTGCGGGTGGGGCGATCTGGGGCGCACCAACCATCGATGCAAAGCGCGGCCTGATCTACGTCGCTTCGGGGGACAGCTATACAGACATCAATGTCGACCGGGCCGAGGCAGTCGTAGCGATCGAGATGAAGACCGGCGCGATCCGTTGGGTAAACCAGCTGACCAAGGGTGATAACTACATCATCGGCTGCTATGGCTCGAACCCGCGGGCCAACTGTCCGGCTCCGGCGGGTCCCGACTATGATTTCGGTGTCTCACCCGTGCTGCAGACCCTTATGACCGGAAAGCAGTTGATCCTGGTCGGACAGAAGTCGAGCCAAGTCTATGCGCTCGACCCCGATGACCGGGGCAAGGTCGTTTGGGAGCATCGCCTCAGCGTCGGCGGGCCACTGGGAGGCGTCGAATTCGGCCCCGCGGCCGACGGCGAAAACTATTACGTCGGCATCTCCGACATCTACGTCGGCGAGCCTGCGCCCGGGCTTTACGCTTTCCGGATCGCCGACGGCGAACTCCTGTGGTCGACGCCCAGCGAGAAGGTCGCCTGCGCTTGGAAGAACCCTTACTGTACGGGGGCGATCTCACAGGCCGTTACGGCCATGCCGGGCATCGTCTTTGCCGGGGCCATGAACGGCCACTTCCGCGCCTACGAAAGCAAGACTGGCAAGATCGTCTGGGACTACGACACTGCCGCCGTACCGTCCCTCACCGTCTCAGGCAAAACGGCTCGTGGCGGCGTGATGGACGGCGCGGGGGCGACGATCGCCGGGGGCATGGTCTACGTCAGTTCCGGCTATCAGGCGCGCTCGGGGACACCCGGAATCGTCCTGCTAGCGTTCTCGGTAGATGGTCGTTAGGCGGCTTTCCGCGTCCCGAGCTCGGTCGGAAGAGCATTCAGCAAAGGTGGACGGATACCCCCGTGGGGCATATTGCATGCGCCCGGAGACGGTATATAGACGCCGTCTGAGATGGCCATGGAAAGCAAGGAAAAGCCGAAGCTGCTCAATCGCTTGGACCGCATTGCGAGCCAGGTGCATGGGATCGCGCGGATGGTGGACGAGAACCGCTACTGCATCGATGTGCTCACCCAAGTGCAGGCGGTGCGCGCCGCCCTGGCTCGGGTAGAAACCGAGATGCTCAAGGATCACCTAGGTCATTGTATCGAGGGCGCGATTGTTAGCGGCGACAAGGTCGAGCAGCGCGCCAAGGCCGCCGAATTGATCCATCTCCTAGAACGTACCGCCCGATGAACCGCTGCTCCGGGCTCGCTGTCCTCGCGGTGCTCATTTTCACCGGCCGCGCCCAAGCCCAGGCGATGCCGGACATGCACGGGATGGATCACTCCAAGCCGGATGCGGGGTCCGACATGGCCGGCATGGACATGAGCCACCCGATGACGGGCGCGCTGGGCTTCTATTCCGTTAGCCGTGAGGCCTCCGGCACGTCTTGGCAGCCGGATGCTTCGGAGCATGAAGGACTGCACATCACGCGCGGGCCCTGGATGGTCATGCTGCATGGCCTACTGAACGGCGTCTATGATCGGCAGAGCGGACCGCGCGGCGACGAAAAGGCCTTTGTCTCAGGCATGTTCATGTTGATGGCCCAGCGCCCGGTCGGCGACGCCGCGACCCTGCAGCTGCGCGCCATGGTGAGCCCCGATCCGTTTATGGGCCCAAAGGGCTATCCACTGCTTCTGGCCACCGGTGAAACAGCCGACGGCAAGACGTCGCTGGTCGATCGCCAACACCCGCACGACCTCTTCATGGAGCTCTCGGCGTCCTACAGACGCGAGCTCACCTCTAGCAACAGTGCCTTCATCTATGCCGGACTTCCGGGCGAGCCCGCCTTCGGCCCGCCGGCCTTCATGCACCGCTGTCGGTCATGGACAGTCCAGAAGCGCCGATCAGCCACCACTGGCTGGACTCGACACACATCAGCTTTGGCGTCGTGACTGCGGGGTTCGTCCACGACGCCTGGAAGATCGAGGCGTCGGCCTACAACGGCCGCGAGCCAGACCAGCACCGATACGATATCGAGACCGACGCCCTGGATTCTACCGCCGTTCGGCTGTCGTGGAACCCAACCTTGAACCTATCGCTGCAGACCTCTTGGGCTCACGAACTGAGCCCCGAGCAGCTCGATCCTGGCGTCGATCAGCGCAAGGTCTCGGCCAGCGCGATCTACACTGTCCCATTCGGCGACCATGGCTGGTGGTCAAGTACGGCAGCCTGGGGCCGGCGGTCCAGCGAGGGAATCGAACTCGATGCCTGGGTGTTGGAAAGCGCGTTGAAACCCAACGCCGCCTGGACGGTCTTCGCGCGCGCTGAGCGAGTGGAGAGTGACGAGCTTACAGTGGTCGCGGGCCATCACGGCCCAACCTACACCGTCGGCAGGGTCTCAGTGGGCGCGATCCACGACTGGCCTCTTTCCGAACACGTAAGCTTGGGCCTGGGCGCCCTATACACTGTGAACCTCGTCCCAAACGATCTCAGGGCGTCCTACGGCGACGATCCGACCGGGGCCATGGCCTTCGTGCGCCTGAAACTCCACTGACCCCCAGCTGACTCAGACCACGGAACAGAGTTTGGCGAGCGCGTTTGGATCGGCTAGCAACCTGGTCCCATGAGCGAAACCATAGAGGTCCTTGCCGACATCTCGCGACTGAAGGCCTGCGTGCGGCCCGAGGCCGTCGCGATGCGCTGCGACGACCGCAATCTGACTTACGGCGACCTCGATCGTCATAGCCGCCAGGTCGCCGCGATGCTGGCTGAACTCGGCGTCCAGCCGAACCAACGCATCGCCTGGCTAGGGCGCAGCCATGAGGCGTTCTTCGAAATCCTATTTGGCGCCGCCAACGCCCGCGCCTGTCTGGCGCCGATCAACACAAGGCTGGCGATCCCGGAAATCGCCTTCATCCTAGGCGATTCCAGCGCTGATCTGTTCTTCGTCACCGAAGACTACTTCTCCGCGGCCGAGGCTGTGGTCGCCCAGATCGACCGCCCGATCCGGCTGATCGCGGTCGATGGCATGCGGCCGGGCTTCGAAGACTACGTTGGCTTGCGTGACGCAGCGCCTGAGGCGGCGGCGCGCACGCCGCTGACAGGCGACGACGTCCTACAACTCTACACCTCAGGCACGACCGGGCTCCCCAAGGGTGTGCGCCTGAACAACGCGAATTTTGCGGCCTTCTTCGAGACCGCGATGACGTTCGAGGGGCTCGATTTCACGTCGGAGGAAACCTACCTCGCGGTGATGCCGCTGTTCCATGTCGGCGGCGCAAATCCAGCGTTGGCCGCGCTCGCGGGCGGCGCTCGCCTCGTGCTCGTGTCCGCGTTTGATCCGGCCTCGGCCCTGCGCATGATCGAGACCGAGCAAGCCACCCGGATCGGTTTCGTGCCAGCGATGATCAACATGCTGCTGCAGTGCCCGACCTTCGCCGACACAGACTTTTCTAGCGTGAAGACCCTGCTCTATGGTGCCTCGCCGATCAGTGAGGCAGTGCTCTACGCCGCGCGTGCGCGGTTCGGCTGCGGCTTCGTCCAGATGTACGGCATGACCGAAACCAACGCCTCCGGAACCGTCCTGACTACCGACGACCATCGGCCTGAACTGCTGCGATCCTGTAGTCTGGCATGGGCCAAACACAAGGTGCGTATCGCCAATGAGGCGGGAGAGGAGGTCGCGAACGGCGAGGTCGGCGAGATCCAGATCCGCGGTCCGGCGGTGATGGCCGGCTACTGGAACCGGCCGGAGGCGACCGCCGAGACCTTGACCACGGAGGGCTGGCTGAAGACCGGCGACGCCGGTCATCGCAACGACGACGGCTATGTGTTCGTCTATGACCGGGTGAAGGGCATGATCGTCTCGGGTGGCGAGAACGTCTATCCGGCCGAGGTAGAGAACGCGATCCTCGGCTGTCCGGGCGTCGCAGACGCCGCCGTCATCGACGTGCCGCACTCCACTTGGGGCGAGGCGGTGAAAGCCATCGTGGTGCTTTCGCCGGGCGCGGAGCCAGACCCTGACGCCATCATTTCCTGGGCCCGCCAGAAGATCGCCGGATACAAGGTGCCGAAGTCGGTGGATTTCATCGACGCCCTTCCCCGCAACGCCACCAACAAGGTGCTAAGGCGCGTGCTGCGTGAGCCCTATTGGTCCGGCCACGGCCGCCTCGTGGGCTAGGCTTTGGTCGCTGTGCTCGACCGCGCCTGCACTCGGGCTAACCGGGGCGACCCCAGAGCGTGCGCCAAGAGAGCATCGAAGACTCACGCGTTAACCATTTTTTCACCGGTTAGTGTAGCGTTTCGTCGCGGTTTGGAGTAGGGGAGCGCCCCATGACCAACCGACAATTTAAGCCCGACCTGACGGGATCGGACGAAACGCTTGAGCATCTGCTCAATCGACTTCGCTCCTTCAGGGTTCGCCGGCCGGTGCGCCAGGTTCTGCCGTCCGACCAGGATTACCATTTCAATTCGCGCCGTCCGCTGGGCGGCGCCGGGGGCGCGGAAGCAACCATTCCGCGGGAAGCCCCGCTTCCTGACTGCTACGCTCCCGGCTGAGTTAAAGACCTTCTGCAGTAAGTCCGGGGGGCTTCGGTCCGCCCGTCGCCCAGTCGAGCAGTTCGACGGGATGGATGACGGGCGCGCTCACTGCGGGCGCGATTTGGGCGATGCAGCCCACATTCCCCGCGGCTACGATCTGCGCCTGGGTCCGTGCGATATTCTTAGCTTTGCGGTCGCGAAGACGGCCCGCCAGCTCCGGCTGCAGGATGTTATAAACCCCCGCCGAGCCGCAGCAGAGGTAGCCCTCGGCGATCGGGCGCACTTCAAATCCCGCCTGGGCTAAAAGGTCCGCCGGTCCGGCGTTGATCTTCTGGCCGTGCTGTAGCGAACAGGGCGCGTGATAGGCGACGCTGAGATCGCCCGGTCGGGTTACCGGAGGCAATCCAACCTCGCCGATGAACTCCAGGACGTCGCGGGCCAGCGAAGCGGCGTGGACGGCGTCTGCGTCGCCCGCCAAGCGGTGACCATAGGCCTTCAGCGTCGTACCGCAGCCGGCGGCGGTGGTCACGATGGCGTCGATCGGCCCGGCCCGCATCCAGGCCCGCACATTGGCTGCGGCGAAGCCTCGCGCCTCCTCTGCTCTGCCGAGGTGTTCGGACAGCGCGCCGCAACAGCCCTCGCCCTCGACCAGCACGACCTCGAAGCCTGCACGGACAATCAAGCGGATGGCCGCTGCGCGGATGGAAGGCGCCATGGCCGGCTCCACGCACCCCCGCAGCAACGCGACGCGCCCGCGGCTCGTGCCCCCGGTGGGATGGGTGCGCGCCGCCGCCGGGGGCGCTGCCTTCGGGACCAAGCGCAGTAGGGCGGCCAGGGGCCTGAGCTTCAGCGCCTCGAAGAGCGGCCTCAGAGGCTTCGACAGCCGCCCCAAACCGAGCGCGGCGCGTAGGTGGCGAGGCCGCGTCAGGACGTGCGGGATCGCCCAGCGCAAGACCCGCTCGAAGAGCGGACGGCGATAGTACGTCTCAATGTGAGCGCGGCCGTGGTCGATCAGCTTAGCGTAGTCAACGCCTGACGGGCAGGCGCTCACGCAGGCCATGCACGACAGGCAGCGATCAACGTGAGTCACTGTCTCTCTATCCGGCGTGCCGCCATTCTCTAGCATGGCTTTGATCAGCTCAATCCGGCCGCGGGGGCTGTCGCGCTCGTCATTCAGCAGGACGTAGGTCGGGCAGGTCGCCGTACAGAAGCCGCAGTGCACGCACTTACGAATTTCCGCGTGGCTGGCGGCGGTCTCCGGATCGGCGAGTTGGTCTGCGGTGAAAGCAGTCTGCATCAGCTTTGCGCCATCCGGCCGGGGTTCAGCACGCCCCTTGGATCGAACGCTGCCTTCACCCGCGCCGTAAGCGCGGCCAGCGGTCCCTCTAGCGGCTCAAACGCCGGGCCCTCGCCACGGTAGAGCGTCGCATAGCCGCCGAGCCCTCGGGCTGTGGCTCGAACCGTCGCGGCGTCGGCATCCGCCAACAACCAGACCAGGCCCCCGCCCCAGTCGTAAAGCACCTCGCCAAGCGCCGCGTCGCCGACGCGCCAGCCAACCGCCGGCGGGACGGAGACCCGCCACAGAGGATGCCGATCCTTGTGAAAGGCTTCGACGTCACGGACCTGGATCCAGAACTCGCGGCTGTGCGCGGCGTCGAACGGCTCCATCCGACCGAAGTCTTTCAGCGCGATGGCGAGGTGGTTCGCCCGCGCCGCGACTGAGGCGGCGAAACCTTCCAGCCGCAGTGCCGTCACCGCCATTTCACCTTTCAGCGGCATCCGCGCAGCCGTCGACCGCGGCAAGTGCGCGGCCCCGGAGATCTCGGCGGGGATGTTCAGGGCATAAGTCATTGCCTCGCCGGCCCGTCGGTCGTCCAGGCCAAAGAACAGAAGCGTCAGTTCCGTCCGCGCGGCCGGAAGCACCTTAATGGTCACTTCCGTCAAGACCGCCAGCGTACCCCACGACCCGGCCATCAACTTGCAGAGATCATAGCCGGTGACGTTCTTCACCACCTTGCCGCCGGCCTTCATCAGCTCTCCACGACCGGTCACGGCCTCGAGGCCTAGGAAATGGTCCCGCGCGGCGCCCGCCCGAATGCGTCGCGGCCCCGAGAGGTTCGTCGCCAGCGCGCCGCCCAGTGTCGGGTGAGCCTTGATGCCCAGCAACTTGGCCAGGTGCGGCGGCTCAAACGGCAGCATCTGGCCCTCAGCGGCGACAAGCTTCTCCAGTGTGGCGAGTTTCACGCCGACCTGCGCCGTCAGGACCAACTCTTCGGGGGCGTAGTCGATGACCTTGTTCAGACCCGCCAGGCTGAGAACCGCGTTAGCCGAAACCGCGCCAATACTGCGTTTGGTCCCGCCTCCGATGATCTCTAGCGTCCGCCCCTCAGCGTCGGCGTCGGCGACCAGCTCGACCACCTCGGCGGAGGTCTTCGGCACTTCTGTTTTGGCGGCGAGGTCAAGCATCAGAACCTCGGCAAGTCAGGGAAGGCGACGGCGCCGCGATGCACATGCACCCGTCCCAACTCGGCGCAGCGATGAAGGCGCGGGAACACCTTGCCGGGGTTGAGCAATAGGTCGGGATCAAAGGCGCATTTCACCCGCTGCTGGCAGGCGAGATCCGTCTCATTGAACATCTCGCCCATCAGGTCGCGCTTTTCGACACCCACGCCGTGTTCGCCAGTGAGTACGCCACCGACGGCGACACAGAGCTTCAGAATGTCCGCCCCAAACGCCTCGGCAGCCTCCAGCTGACCCGGCTGGTCGGCGTCGTAGAGGATCAGCGGATGCAGATTGCCGTCGCCGGCGTGGAAGACGTTGGCGACGCCCAAGCCGTACTCAAGGCCCATCCGGGTGATAGCGGTCAGGACATAGGGTAGCTGGCGACGCGGAATGGTGCCGTCCATACAATAGTAGTCCGGCGAAATGCGGCCGACCGCCGGAAAGGCCGCCTTGCGCCCGGCCCAGAAGGTCAGCCGCTCTTCGTCGCTCGAGGAGGTGCGGATCGTGGTGGCGCCCCGCGCTTCGGCAAGACTCGCGACGTGCGCCGAAAGTTCGGCGCATTCGGCCTCCGGCCCGTCAAGCTCGACGATCAGCAGGGCCTCGGCGTCGGTCGGATAGCCGGCGCCGACGAAGGCTTCAGCCGCCAGGATCGCCGGGCGATCCATCATCTCCATGCCGGCCGGTATAACGCCCGCAGCGATGACGTCACCGACGCACGCGCCTGCTGCCTCGACCGATCCGAAACCCAGCAGCATGGCGCGCGCCGTCTGCGGCTTCGTCAGTAGACGGACGGTTACCTCCGTGACGACACCCAGCAGGCCTTCCGATCCCGTGACGATTCCCAGCAGGTCATAGCCCGCCGCATCAAATCCTTTGCCGCCCAACCGCACGACTTCGCCGCTGATCAACACAATCTCGCAGCCGAGCAGGTTGTTGGTGGTCAGGCCGTACTTCAGGCAGTGCACGCCACCTGAGTTCTCCGCCACGTTGCCCCCGATGGTGCAGGCGATCTGGCTCGATGGATCGGGGGCGTAGTAGAAGCCCTCCGCCTCGACCGCGCCGGTTATAGCAAGATTGGTCACGCCGGGTTGCACGACAGCGCAACGGTTCGCGTAGTCTACCTCCAAAATGCGGTTGAACTTGGCCATGCCGAGCACAATGCCGTCCTGCAAGGGGAGCGCCCCGCCCGATAGCGATGTGCCTGCACCGCGCGGCACCACCTTCACCCCATTGGCCTGGCACCACGCCAGCACCGCGGAGACCTGAGCTGTGGTCTCGGGCAGCACCACGGCAAGCGGCGTCTGCCGATAGGCCGACAGCCCGTCGGATTGAAAAGGCACGAGCCCCGCCGGATCGCCGATCACGCCTTCGCCCGGAACCAGCCGCCTGAGCGCGCGCACGATCTCGGCTTTGCGGGCTAACAGCGCGGCGTCGGGCAGTGGCATCTTCATGACATCTCCACGAACCAAAGTTCGCGGCGTCGGTCCAGCGCCACGTCCCAACCGTCGTCGCCCCAGGTGCGAGCAATCCGTGGAACACAAGCGGCCTCACCACGCCGGCAACTCAAGCCTGGTCACACGGATCGGCCGGCGGCTGATCGTAGGAAGACAACCCCGGCTAGTGGTGGACCGGAGCAGGTGGCTGGGCCTGCGCTTGAGCCGCGCGACGCTCTTCGACTTCCTTCTTGTGCGCCATGTGGTGGCCCACGGCGCAGCCGGCGGCGGCGCCCAGCACGGTATGGTGGCCGGCGACATGGCCGGCAACGCCGCCCACGACAGCGCCCTTCAGACAGCCCTTGGCTTCAGCGGCGCCCGCGGCGGCCAGGGTCAGGGCCAAGACCGCAACAGCCGTAAGTTTGATTTTCATAGTACGTCTCTTTCTGTGAACGGCGAGCCGAGAATTCGGCACTCTTCCCCAAACGCTACTCCAAGCCCAAGCTCCTACTCAAATGAAGGAGCTGTCATGTCTGTTCCCGACGTACTGATTGTCGATGACCCGGCGC
>JAYUBY010000557.1:0-2734 GCA_043740635.1 Alphaproteobacteria bacterium | reverse complement strand
GCGCCCATCGGTGAACTTGGGGAAGTGCAGGTCAATGCGTTCAATCCCGGCGAGCTCCAGCTCGCGCGGGTCTGCATCATTGGCCAGAAGCCTATGCTTCAAGTCTTTTTGGCCTTCGGCCCAGGCGGAATGTGCGCTAGCAGCTATTAATTTCATAGTGATTGACCTTTCAGGCGGCTTGCGCTTCGGCGCTGGTGGACGTGATTTTGTGGGGGGGCACCGCAAATCGGACGGCGTTGGCGGCCGCCTTGAAGGGCTCGGCACCGACGCGGCGCCAATGAATTATCCAAGACGGATTGATCGACTGAGCCGATGACTTTCCTGCCAACCCTCAAGCAGCTTCAGTATCTCACCGCGCTCCATCAGACCGGCCACTTCGGCCGCGCGGCGGACGCGAGCTTCGTCACCCAGTCGACACTGTCGGCCGGCCTGCGCGAGTTGGAGACGCTGCTCGGTGTGACGCTGGTCGAGCGGACCCGTCGCGTCGTGCGCTTCACACCCGTCGGCGAGCGGGTCGTTGCCAAGGCGTACACCGTGCTGCGTGAGGCCGACGAGCTCGCCGAGCTGGCGCGCGTCGCGGCCAAGCCGCTCGGCGGCGAGCTGCGGCTGGGCGTCATCCCGACGATCGCGCCGTTCCTTCTACCGCGCCTGCTGCCGGGCCTACGCGCGGCCTATCCCGATCTCAAGCTGTTCCTGCGTGAGGAGCCGAGTGCGGCGGCGTGCGAGGCGTTGGCGCGCGGGCAGCTCGACTGCGTGCTCCTCGCCCTGCCTTGGGCGTGCGGCGACGTCGCGACCAAGCGGCTGTTCGACGATCCGTTCCATCTCGCCTTCCACCCCGACGACCTGCCGCATCCGCCCGCCACCGTCCGCCCCGCGGCGATCGACGCCAGCCGCCTGCTGCTGCTCGAGGACGGTCACTGCCTCAAGGACCACGCGCTGGCCGCGTGCGGCCGGCCCGACCTGCGTGCCGATGCGGCGATCCTCGGCACGTCGCTCCATACGCTGGTGCAGATGGTCGCCAACCGGCTGGGGCTGACGCTGGTGCCGCAGATGGCGCTCGACGCCGGCATCCTGACCGGCACCCCGGTCGTGGCGCGGCCGGTCGGCGGCAGCCATGCCAGCCGGGAGATCGCGCTGGCGTGGCGCGCCAGAAGCCCGCGGGCGGCGGAGTTCGCGTTGCTCGGCGACGCGCTGATCGCCGGTGCGGCGCCCGTTGCGACGTAGCGCAGACGCACAAAAGGCGGGGAGCGTCGTCGGCCGCTCCCCGCCTTCATCGTGACGTTTAGGCGGCGAACGAACGCATCGATGCGCGGCGGCGGGTGGCGAAGCCCACGAAGCCGAAGCCGACGAGCATCATCGCCCAAGTCGCGGGTTCCGGCACGGCGTTCAGCGACACGCCGTCGAGCACGGCGATCGGCGGCAAGCCCGAGGGCGTGCCCTGCGACAGCGTCTCGGTGCCGGCCGTCGCCTTGAACGTCATGAACGCGGTCTTCCAGCCGGTGAAGCCCTGCGACACGTTCGGCAGTGTCGCGGTCGACTGGGTCATGTCGCCGAGGCTGACGTCGAGACGCTCGGTCGTCGGCCCGGTGCGGTTGTCGAACTGACCGCCGCCCCAGTAGAACTTGAGGTCATAGCTCTTGCCGGCCGTCAATCCCGAGATGCTCTGCGTCAGCGCCCCGTGATAGCTGGTGTCGCCGTCGAGCGCGACGAACTTGCCACCGTCGGGGCTCGCGCCGGTAAAGCTGGAGTAGAACTTCTGGCTGCCGCCGTACTGCGATGCCGCGTCGATCGTCGTCGCGGTCTTGCCATCGAAATACAGGTTGTAGCCCGACGTCGATGCCGAGGTCCAACCGGTCGGCCCGACACCTGAAGCGAAGTCGGCCCCGAACTGGGTGTTCTTGACGTAGCCGGTTTCGAAGCTGCCGTTGGTCACCAGGTTGGCGGCCACAGCCGGGGCCGCAGCGCCCAGGATGGCGAGAGTAAGTGCAACGATGCGCATGCAATGTCCTTCTCTTAGGCACAAAGGGAGGGTGCCTGTGCAAGGACCTTAGCAAGACTTATGCCAGCTGCTTAACTCAAGAAGCGTTTTATTAAGACTAACAAAACAATATCTTACGTTAACCTTTTGTTATGATACCGTTACGACTTGTAAAGAACCGATCACGGATAGTGTCGGATTTCTTTACGCTAACGCATCGAACCAGCTGAACCGGCTTCGCCCACCATCGCCTGCAGCACGTCGCTGCTAATATGCACGCCAAGGCTGACCAGCGACGGGTGGTCGTCGGTCATGGACGCCACGATGTCGACGACCACGAAGGCGATGACGGCTATCTTCACGCCGTGCGCAGCGTCGTGGAGCAAGTCCTTGCCGACGACGACGAAGCAGCGCACCTTGGCGTTCTTCGCGAGGTAGCGGGTACCCGCAAGGTTCGGCCGCAGCCGCGGATTGCCCTTGAAAATGATGTATTTGGTGCCGTTGAGCTCCTTGATATAGGCGCGGCCCATGACGCCAGGCGGCCGGGTCTGCTGCCCTGATCACCCTCCACGCGGCGAAGGGGCTCGAGTTCCCGGTCGTGTTCATCGCCGGGCTGGAGGTCATCGGTCACTCAAACTTTCAAACAGGGTTTTTAAATGTCTCACATCGATATGCGTCAATTTATGTGTCTTGAATGAAAATACTCCGCGTTTCCTATTGTTCGCTGCATAACTTTGTTCGCTGCATATCGGCGCC
>JAYUBY010000556.1:0-12056 GCA_043740635.1 Alphaproteobacteria bacterium | reverse complement strand
TGCTGACCGACCCCGAGGTCAAAGCTGAGTATGACCGGCTCGGTCCCATCTTCGCTGTTGTCGGGGAGATGATCGAGGCGCGGCAGGCGGCCGGTCTGACACAAACGGAAATCGCGACCCGAATGGGCACCTCCCAATCCGTTGTCGCGCGCCTGGAGAACGCCCGTCACATGCCAACATTCGAGATGATAGCCCGCTATGCGGCCGCGATCGGTCGGCGTCTTGATATCCACCTCGTGCCGAGCAGCGGCGAGCATGGCGCATCACAGGCTTGGCAGTAGTCGGATCTGTTTCGCACCCCGCGACCAGCTCAATACCCTCGCGTCGCCGGCGCGAGTGGCTGCGGGTTCCATGTTCCTTGTTTGTGCCGGTTTGCGTGGTTTAGCGCACAAACCTTGAGGTGAGCCCCATCCAGCCAAGCATGCAGTAGGCGTCGCCGACTCGTAGATTCGCTTAGCGCGGGCCGGAGTGGGCTTCAATAAGCACTATCGGAAATTAGAGAAGGCCTAGAGATCCGCCCGAGCCTCCAAGAGGCGCTGCAGTTCTTTTTCCAAATCGGCAACTACGCTGCCGTTGTCGGGCGGTCCCCGGATGCTGGACGGCGCTTGGAGAATCTCCAGCTCCCGCCGCACCTTGTTGATCGCTTCGGTGAGCTCTTCACGGATCGGCATTTCGGTGTCTGACATGTCGCGACCTTAGTGGGACACCGCGGCTACGGCCAGCCCGTGCTCATCATGTTGACCCGCCGGTGTCCGCGCCCGCGTCCTAAAAGCGCGACGAAAGCCCCTGGGCGCCCGGCCCGCCAAATTTGCTCGCCACCAAGGTCCTTGCCGTCGACAATCCCGCCGTTCAGGGGGCGGACTGGGATCAGTGCTGATCGACGATGTCGGCGACCCGCCGTTCGATGGCTTCGCCGGCGAAGCTCACCACGACGTCCGCGTCGGCTTTGCCGATCCAGCGGGTGAGTGTCGCCAGGGTCATGACGCCATGGCGCCCCAGGATTGAAGAGATCTCGTACTGCATGGCCTGAGGTCCGTGGCGGATGGGGAGCATCGAAACTACCTGAGGTGGGCGTGCTTGGTAGATCGGAAACTACCCACTCAGATGATCTCCAACTCGCTGACCTTCAGGCCGCGGTGCGCGCCAAGTCTGCCTAGCGTGCGAGCTCGGGAGGCGACTCCGAAGCGCCGCAGTACGCTGACCCAACGCCGCCCGGTGCGCACGCGCGGGACAATGCCCTCTTGCGGGGGCAACCAATGGCTTAGGCGCAGACGATCGTCCGCGCCGCTGAGCGCTGCTTCCAAGGGCTCAGGCGGCGGGAACACGGGGTGTCGTCGGTCATGGCTATTCGCCGTCGGGTCGGTCAGCGGTTCCCATGGGTGCCTTTCCCCTCAACCGGGTGAGCGGCCCAGATGCATGGCGACGTGATCGATCTTACCGCTTTTGATCTCGTATTGCGGCGTCTTTGGGCTCGCGTGGTGGACATGGCCTTTGTATTCGGCGTCCCGATCATGGACCCGGATGATGGCGCCGCTGACGCGGCCGGCCTCCGAATTCCAGCTGACCCGCTCCCCTACCCTAAATCGCTTAGCCATCGCTCTGCGCCTCGTGGACAGGCGTCCGGCTGTCGCCGGTCGCTGACCGAAACTGCCCGGCGCGTTCAATGAGATCGATCATGTGGGCCGCCGCATGGATCGTCAGCGGGTGATGGGTGAAGCCCGGCCTTGGAGACACGTAGTCCGCCATCTCGCGAGCAAGCTCGGTCTGACGATCGCCGGCCTCGGCGAGCAATGCGATCACCAAGTTCTCCAGCGCAATCACACGGACCCGGAGCTGCACCAACTCTGCGTTGGTCAATGGGGGTATTTCGGTGGGTTCCGCCTTCCCCAGGGTCGAGCCTTCTTGCGGTCCCTGACGGGTGGTGCCGCCTTCATTGTCCCACCTCGACAACGCCCTCTGCCTCAGTTTCAGCTGGTCTGGAAACCCGTGGATTTTGTCCGGCATTGGAGCCCTTCTGAAGACAATGGGGGGGCGCCTCATTCCCGAAGACTCCCGCAAATGGCGGAACAGGCGGTGCCAACGGACGTTCCGTGTTGAATTGGAATCAATGCACGGGGGACCGTGCCCGAGACTGGTTCGGCGCCCGGGCTCGCAAGCTTCAGCTTCTTTGGCGCATCTCGCGCGTTGTAGCCCCGCGGCTTCAAAATGAAGGCCGGCAGCTAGGTCCTCATGGCGTCTCCCTCAATAGTCGTTATCGGCGCTTCGGCCGGAGGTGTCACAGCGCTACGTTCGATTGTGGCGGGCCTGATGACCCCCTTACCCACGCCGATATCCCCAAGATGGGGGTCAATCTTCCACGCCGGTTCACATCCAGCTCCGCCGACCGGCCAGTTGGTGCGGCCGTCGGCAAGGCGGATGAGCTGCAGTCGCGCCCCTTGAAGCTCGAGGTCTTGCATCGCGATTCTGCCAAGAAGCAGCGGCCCCCAGGCCACGACGGCGCTCCCGCGGGCAACGAAAATCATGTCGCCTTGCGTCGCCCACGGCGGTTCGCCCACATGCAGGCCAGCGAAACGAACTTCGATCCCAGACCAGTGAGGCCTGCAGCCGGAGACCACGGCGATGCCCAGTCGCGCGAGTCGCGGTCGAGCCCGAACAGCTTTGGCCGCTAGGACAGACGCGGACTTTCGCAGAGGGAGATCGGCGTCTATGCCTGGTCGTGGAGCCAGTATCCTGAGTCGGAGGCCCGCGGCGCCGCGTTCCTGGCCCTGATTGTCGGAAACCTGGTGCTGGCGCTGGCCGAGGCCTCGTCGACCGGCGGACGCCTGTTCGCGCCGCATCGAAAAATCTATTGGATCATCGCCGCAGCGACCAGCGCGGTCCTGACCCTGGTGCTGACGATCCCGCCCTTGGCCAGTGTCTTCAAGGTCGCGGCGCCCCCCTGCCGCTCCTGTTGTTGGCGCTTGTGGTCGCGGGTTTCAGCGGCGGCTGGTTCGGCGTCGCGCGCAGCTTGCGCAATCTTGTCCCATCCAAACAAGCGAGGACCGCGAACCTGTCGCCGTCATGATGTGGTCGAGGACAAGGTCCCCGCAATGGCGGCGGAGCTGCCTTCCGGAATTCGCTCTGAGGATCGCAGGCATGGGCTCGCGCTCCTTCAAACCGCCGACCGAACCGGTCGTTGCTCTGACGGAGGCCAAACAACGCGCCGGTGACCGTGAGATCAGACGAGGAGAGTCTGTGAAGGGCTTTGGCGACCGAAGGATGTGCGCTTCGCTAATGGCGGTGTCGAAGGCTGAGCCGCGATGGCCGGGGCGCCAAAACTCAGCCATTGCCAGGCCTCAGTTGGATCGGGACGGCCAAATAGTAGGCGCTCGCGACTTGGCCCACATCAACAGCGACATGGGATCAAGTGTTTCCCCGGACGCGGATCGACATCAGCTCTATCTCCTCCGGCTCCCGCGTTCTGAGCCTACCGCCCCTGATACGGATCGAATGAGCCCGCCCGTCACTGCTCAAGGCGACGGGCGGCCGTCGATTTATTTAGGTCAACGGTCTCGTCCCGAATCTCTGATCGATCATCCGAGCCGGACCACAAGGCGATGTACGGAGCCGTCGTCATTCAGGGGGACTGACACCGGCCTCGCAGCGACCAGCACGCCATCAAGTTCGGCCGTCGCGACACCACGCTGCACGCCCTGCGGGTTTTCGACCATGATCTCGTAGCGCGTTGCGCCATGCCGCAGCGCTATCTCGAAGCGAGGCCAGGAGCCTGGGATGCAGGGGTCGAGGCGCAGCAAGCCGCCTTCGATGCGAAGCCCAAGAATGCTCTCGACGCCGGCGCGCTGCATCCAGCCCGCCGAGCCGGTGTACCAGGTCCAACCGCCGCGCCCGACGTGGCCTGAGGCGGCGTAGACATCGGCCGCGACCACATAGGGCTCCACCTTATAGCGGTGCATGTCGGTGCGTGTACGCGCGTGGTTGATCGGGTTAAGCAGCCCGAATAGGGCGGCGGCCTTGTCGCCCTCCCCCAGGCCCGCGAAAGCCACCACGGACCATAGGGCGGCGTGGGTGTACTGCCCGCCGTTCTCGCGCAGGCCCGGCGGATAGCCCTTGATATAGCCGGGGTCTAGCGCCGAATGATCGAACGGCGGTGTGAACAGCAAGGCCAGTCTGTCGTTTGGCAGAATCAATTCCCGATCGACGGCCTTCATGGCCTGCGCCGCGCGATCCGGCCGCGCAGCCCTGGACAGGACCGCCCATGACTGGGCGATGGAGTCTATGCGGCACTCCTCGCTGGTCGCCGAGCCGAGCGGGGAGCCATCGTCGAACCAGCCTCGCCGATACCAGTGGCCATCCCAGGCCTCGCGTTCAAGGGCGTCGCTCAGCGCCTTGGTGTGCGCCCGCCACTTCGCGACTCGCGCCTTATCACCGCGGATCTCAGCGACGTCTGCGAAGTCGTTCAGCGCGGCGTACAGTAGCCAGCCGAGCCAAACGCTCTCACCCTTGCCGCCCTCGCCGACGCGGTTCATGCCGTCGTTCCAATCGCCGCCGCCGATCAGCGGCAGTCCATGGCGTCCGACCGCCAGACTGGCGTCCAGGGCGCGGGCGCAATGTTCGTAGAGGCTGCCGAATTCATCACTCACGGTCGGCAGGAAGAAGCTGTCGCTCTCGCCCGGCTCGAGCGCCGGGCCGGCCAGGAAGGGCTTCACCTCATCTAGTATGGCGGCGTCGCCAGTCACCTTGATGTAGTGCGCCGCTGCGTAGGCGAGCCAGGCCCGATCGTCCGAGATTCGCGTGCGCACGCCTTGGCCGGAATGAGGCAACCACCAGTGCTGGACATCGCCCTCCACGAACTGCCGGCTCGCGGCTCTCAGCAGGTGCTCTCGGGTCATCAACGGCCGCACCGTGGCCAGGGCCATGCAGTCCTGCAGCTGGTCCCGGAAACCGTAGGCCCCGCTGGCCTGGTAGAACCCCGACCGGGCCCAGACCCGGCACGCGAGGGTCTGGTACGTCAGCCAGCCATTGAGCATGATGTCCATCGACCGGTCGGGGGTCTTCACCTGAACCGTGCCGGCGATATCGTCCCAGAAGCCCCGGACATCGGATAGCACGGCGTCCAGATCGGTCTCTCGATAGCGCGCGATCAGCGACCGCGCCTCGGTTTCGTCCAGAGCGTCGCCGAGGAAGAAGTCGATCTCGGCGACCCCGTTCGGCGCGATCTCCACGGTCGTCTGCAAGGCGGCGCAAGGGTCGAGGCCAGAGCCGACCCGCCCTGTGAGCGAAGTCCCGTTGACCAGAGCCGCCGGCCAGGCGAGCGCTCCATTTCGGCCGATAAACTCCCGGCGGTCGCCCGTCCAGCCTGTCTGGCGTCCCGCGAGGTCGGCGAAGGCGACCCGATCGCCGAACGCCGGGTTCCACGGGTTGTTCGCGAGCATCGCCCCACTGCCAGCATCGATACGCGTGGTCACGAACGGCGCCCCTGCCGCCCGCGAGGCGCCGAGGACCCATTCGACGTACGCCGTCACCGAGATGCGCCTGGCGCGGCCTGATAGGTTGCGCAGTTTCAACCGGGAGATTTTCAGCGGGTCGGCGAGCGGCACGTACTCCAGCAGTTCGGCGGCGATCCCGTGTGCGGTGTGCTCGAACCGGCTATAACCCCATCCGTGGCGCGCAACATAGGTCGCCGCGTCATCCCTCATGGGCAGCGCCGTGGGAGTCCACAAATCCCCCGTCGCCTCGTCCTTCAGATAGAACGCCTGGCCGGGACGGTCGGTCACGGGGTCGTTGCACCACGGCGTCAGCTGATGTTCGCGGCTGTTCACGGACCAGGCATACCCACCGCCTTCCGCCGACACCTGGAACCCGAAGCCGGGATTGGCGACCACGTTGATCCATGGGGCGGGCGTTGACTGGCCCGGTCCCAGGGTTGTCACATATTCCCGACCGCCCTCGGCGAAGCCGCCAAGTCCGTTGAAAAACTCCACACCGGGCGCCGGACGCGACACCTGAAGCTCGGAGGTGGCGACAGGACGCCTTGGAGGGACGCGTGGCGCAAGCCCGGCATCGGGAGCTCGCTCGAGTTGATCGACCAGTCGCCCGCGGTCGCCCACCAACACGACACGCGCGACGGACCCAAGGAGGGCTCGGGCCTCGGGTGGAATCAGGTCGGCCCGGAGCATGAAG
The DNA here is from genome assembly GCA_043740635.1 of Alphaproteobacteria bacterium. Classification (GTDB taxonomy): domain Bacteria; phylum Pseudomonadota; class Alphaproteobacteria; order Caulobacterales; family Caulobacteraceae; genus Phenylobacterium. Next base: position 5,876 of record JAYUBY010000556.1, on the reverse strand, counting down.
GTGTGCCCGGGTGGCCGCTTGTCGCCGATCTGTGGCCGGGACTGGCTGGCCCTTACCAAGGTCTCGAGCGCGATTTGTAGTTCCTGCACGTAGGAAGAAGCGCGCTCGTTGAGGATCACCAGATCCACTGCGAGCTGCTTCATCCGCCAATACTCCACAGCCTGAAGCGCCTCCTTCACGACGCTCAGTTGATGGATGTCATCGATGCGGACCAGGATGATCGGGAGGTCGCCGGAAATGCCCAGGGTCCACAGACCCGGCTGACCGCCACTCCCGCTGCCGATGGTCTGGGATGGCGGACGCAGCATCGGCGCAGCGTAGACCATGTGTCCGGCAAGACGCTGGTACTGGCCCGCCTGGGTTCGATCGATGCCGAGATGGTGCAACTGCACCTGGGCCTGGGTCCAGGCCAGCACGGCGGTGCGCTGGAACGCGCCCACGTCATGGTGCTTGTCGACCAGATCCAGCGCCGCCTCGCGGGACGAGGCGACCATAGTCCAGAAATCAACGCGGGCCGTCGCCCCAGGCGCAATCCGCACACGCCGGCGCAGGGCGAAGATCGGGTCGAGCACCGCGCCGGTGGCGCCCGAAAGCGGCCGGCCGCTCATGACCGCGCTTGGCGCGCGAATGCTGCCGCCACGACCGAGGAATCGCGCTCGGTCCGTCTCGAACTCGCGCTTACCCACAGCCTCGCCATCGACAACCGCCAAGTGCGCTGCCCAGACCTGTGGCTCCGTCGGTGACCGTTGCCGCCGTCGAGCGAGAATGGCGCCCAGTCCGGCGAGGTGCTCGGTCTCGATGAACAACTTCGAGAAGGCGGGGTGCGCCACGTCAGAGGCCTGAGGCGCCAGGACCAGTTCGGCATAGGACGTCACCTCGACTTCGCGGAAGCTATCGCTGAGGTTCGAGATCGTCACCCGGCGCACCTCCGCGTCGTCTTCCGCGGAGACGAGCACCTGGAGATTGGTCGCGAAAGCGCCATCTCGGCGGGCAAATTCAGCCCGATCTTCGTTGAACGTGACCTCGTAGGCCTCAGGCTCGGTCCCGATCGACTGGTATGCCGCCGTCCAGACCTCGCCGCTGGCGACGTCTTTCAGAAAGACATACGAGCCCCAGTCGTCGCTGGTAGCGTCCTCTCGCCAGCGGGTCACTGCCAGGTCCCCCCAGGCGCTGTAGCCGGATCCAGCGGCCGTCAGCATGACCGCGTAGCGGCCGTTCGACAGCAACTGGGTGGCGGGAGTGGCGCTATGGGGGCTGGTGTTTCGCCACACGGCAGGTCCTTCAATCTCGCGGACCATCGCTGCAGAGGTCGTCTCGGAAACCAACGGAGGCGCGGCGGTAACCTCGCGGGGGGCCCGCTCCTGCAGAAGAAGCTCCGTCGCCCGCACCATACGCTCTGCGTGGAAGCGGTTGCGCATCAAGCCATCGAGCAGAGTGACGGCGATCGCGGTGATCGTCATGCCCTGGTGGTGGGCCATGAACGCCCGCACCAAGGCGACCGTCCCGCCGTCCGGAATCCGGGCCGGCGTGAAGTCCAGCGCTTCGTAGAATCCGTAACGACCGCGCGCGCCGAGGGCTTCGAGGCGTTCGAAGTTGCGCGCGGCGGCCTGAGGATCGATCATGCAGGCAAGGGCGGTGGCATAGGGTGCCACGACGGCGTTGTCGGCCAGCCCGCGTTTTAGGCCGAGGCCCGGCACGCCGAAGTTGGAATACTGGTAGGTCAAGTCGAGGTCGCGCGCATTGTAGGCGGATTCCGACACGCCCCACGGCGTCCCTCGCTTCGCCGCGTAGTCGATCTGGCGCCTGACGATGAGCCGATTGGTCTGTTCGACAAGGCTGTCCGCCGGCGCCCGCATGACGATCGACGGCATCAGGTACTCGAACATCGATCCAGACCACGAGATCAGCGCCGCGCCATTGGCCACCGGCGTCACAGCGCGCCCCAGGCGAAACCAGTGACGGGCGGGCGCGTCGCCCTTGGCGATCGCAATGAAGCTTGCCAGCCGAGCCTCAGAAGCAAGCAGGTCGTAACAGCTGGGATCGAGCACGCCCTCGGACGCCTGATACCCGATCGACAGCAAGAGGCGGTCGGCGTCGATCAGGAAGCCGAATTCCATCGCCATCGCCATCGACCGCGCGGTGTCTTCAAGCGCCTGAAGTCTGGCCACAAGCGGAGCGGCCGAAGGCGCGCGGCGATCACGCGCATGACTCTCAATGCACGCGCCTAGGGCGTCCGCCCAGAACTGCAGATCCGCACCAGCTCCGTCGTATTCTTCAAGGACAATTTCACGAACCGCGTCCCCCAGGATCGCAGCCTGCTCCGAGAGTTTCTCAACCCGCCGTTCAGCCTCGTCGCCGAGGGGGGTCGCTTCAAGCAGACCGGCCGCGAGACGTTCGATCTCTTCGCCAAGCCTCCGCCACGACACGGCTTGCGATTTGCGCAGATCGCGCAATCGACGTGCCTCGTCTCGGACCAAATCCAGAGCATCAGCGACACCTTGGAACCGCTGCTGTTCCGCTAACGTGTCGCCTCGCCATTGACGGCAGGCGTTGGCCAAAGCAATCAAGTGTCCGGCCAGATTGCCGCTATCGACCGAGGAGACGTACTGCGGATCGAGCGGACGCAAGTCACGCGTGTCATACCAATTGTAAAGGTGACCGCGATGCTTAGGCAGGCGAGCCATGGTGGCCAGCGTCGCCTCCAGCCGATCTACGGCCTCGACGGTTCCTATCCAGGCGAAGTCCCGCGCACTAGCGACTGACAACAGGTAAAGGCCGATATTAGTCGGCGACGTCCTGTGCGCCACCACGGAATCCGGCGATTCCTGGAAGTTATCTGGCGGAAGAGCGTTGTCGGCGGGCGTAACGAAGGCCTCGAAGAAACGCCATGTTCGTCTGGCGATCAATCGCAACGACCGGGCGTCCGCCTCGGCCAACGGACGCCGGCCCAACACTCGAGGCGAGAGACTCGCCCAAAACGCCACCGCCGGAGAGGCGAACCAGGCGAGCGCGAACGCCGAAGCCAGGGGCCAGGTGTCGTGGCCCCAGATCCAGGCCACACTGATCGCCGCGGCGCCGGTCAGCACCGCGCCGCCCATCCGCTTGTAGAAGCCGCGCACTCCCAGACTAGCACCGGACGCCGCCTCGGCCGCCGGAACCCATTCGAGGAGGTGGCGGCGGGTCAGCGTGAGGCGGATCAGGGTGCGGACGATGGCGTCTCCCATCAGCCAGGCTTGGTCCGCCAGAAAGACGATCATCAAGCCAAGCTGGATCACCGCGATACGCAGCTCGACGCCCAGGGCTCGCAAGTTGCTGTGAAACGCTACGCCGGGCCGGCGTGGGGCGAGCCCCCTTATCACCGGGATCAGGGGCGGCAGCGCCATCGTGGACAGAATGAATACCGTCCAGGCAACGGCATCGTGGATGGGAAGGGCCCATCCAAAGACAAGCGCCGCGACGATCGAGGGCGCGGAGAGCGAACGTCGAACGTTGTCGAGCATCTTCCAGCGACCGATGGCGGGAACGCCGCCTCGCGGCCGACGGGAGACCCCCCTCGGCCCGCGCCCGACGATCCATGGCAGAAGCTGCCAGTCGCCCCGGACCCAGCGATGGTGACGCTGGGCGGCGACGTCATAGCGAGTAGGAAACCCTTCCACGACCTCCACGTCCGAGGCTAGCCCAGCACGGGCGAAAATCCCCTCGAACAAGTCGTGGCTGAGCAGGCTGGATTCGGGGACACGGCCCGCAAGCGCCGCCTCAAAGGCATCCACGTCGTAGATGCCCTTACCCGTGTAAGACCCTTCGCCGAACAGGTCCTGGTACACGTCGGAAACCGCCGCGGCGTAAGGATCGATGCCGGAAGCGCTCGAGAAGACACGAAGGAACAGCGAGCCCTCGCGTCCGACCGGAAGTGCTGGGGTCACCCGCGGCTGCAGCACGGCGTAGCCTTCGACGACCCGCCCCAGCTCAGCGTCGAAACGCGGTCGATTGAGCGGATGGGCCATCTTGCCGATGAGGCGCCCGACGGTCTCGCGCGGGAGCCGCGTGTCTGAATCGAGCGTGATGACGAAGCGGACGTTTGATGGCACGGCAGGCGGCAAGAGGAATGTCGTGTCCGAAGCGCCGCGAAGGAGCCTATTGAGATCACAAAGTTTTCCGCGCTTACGCTCCCACCCGATCCAGCGGCCTTCGCCCTTGTTCCAGACCCGCCGCCGGTGCAGCAGCAGGAAGCGCTCACCGCCCGCAGCGGGCCCGTACCGCCGGTTCAGGCGGGCGACACCTTCCTTAGCCGCTGCCAGCAGTTCTTCGTCGCCATCGACATGCTCACTCATCGCGTCGGCCCAGTCCGACAGCAGCGCGAAGTGGAGGTCCCCCGAGGGGCTCGCCAGATAGTGAACCTCCAGGCGGGCGACCAATTCCCCGATGTCCGGAAGCGAAGTCAGGAGAGTCGGCACGGCCACCAGCGTGCGGAGGTCCGCGCTGATTCCGTCGCGCAGCGCCATCGCCGGCAGGAGGGTGGCCCGAACGCCTTGGGTCACCACGTGGTTCACGATGGCGACGGCGACGTCCACCGCCGGGATCAGTCCCAGAACTGCAAGTACAAGAAGCCAGGTCGGGCCGAGGCCGCCTGCAGCCGCGATGGCAAGCGGAATGGCCAGCAGGCTGGCCGCGACCGCGGCGCCCGCGGCGACATAGCCGCCGATCCCCAACGCGCGATAGACCCGTCCTGGCCAGGAATGGGCAGGCGGTCGAAAGCCGATCGCCGCTTCGAACCCGACGCGGCCACCAGCGATCAGATAATAGCCCGGATCGGCCATCCGGGCGTCGCCCGCATCTTGGTCCGTCTTGAGCGCTCGCGACGCGGCCGCCACAGCCCGATGCGCGACCTCAAGCTCGGTGAGATCGGAGCTGCGCGCGAGGTGCTCGACGGCGCTGCGGTAGAGATTCCGTGTCGGGAAATCCATGTCTCCAAAGGGGCTTCCGGCTTCAAACACGTCATCGACCAGGCTGACGCGCTCGAACAGCTCCGTCCAATCCACATCAGAGATGAGACGCATGCTGGTGATGATGTTGCGCACCGAGACGCTGCCGGACACCTGCCTCTGGTGCTCGTCGCGGACGACGGCGTCAGCGGTCGTTCCCGCTCGTGCCAGTTGCTCATCGAGCCAATCCAACGCCGGTGAGATGCTAGGATCCTGATCGCGCAGCCGCTGGACCAGTTGCACCAGGAAGGCGTCCGGGAAGGTCATCTTGGGGTTCGGCGGAAGCACAGCAGCAGCCGGTTCGGTCTCGCGGCCCCCCACTCCCAGCAACCGGTCGGCCAGTGCATCCGCGGCTCGGCGACCTGCACGGCTGTCCATGACCCGTGCGGCGATCCGTCTGAGGTTTTCGACCAGAACGATTCGGAGCGTGATGGCGACGGCCCACAGCTCGCCGATGGTCAGCGGCTGGACCTCTTGATAAGCGCGGAGGTAGCGACGCAGGATCTCTGGATCAAAGAGACTGTCGGTATGGGCCACGAACGCCCAGGCCACTCCGAACACCCGCGGATACCCTGCCAGGGGACCCGCTGCGAGTTTGGGCAATTGCCGATAGTAGCCGGGCGGCAGATCGCCCCGAACTTCGCGGATCTGCTTTTCGACGATATGGAAATTGTCGATCAGCCATTCAGCTGCGGGCGTAATGGCGGCGCCCGCGTCGATTGCGTCGGCGACGTCACGGTAGGCCGATAGCAGAACAGCCTCGTCGTCGGCGAGCCGTCGCGCGAGCGAAGCTCGTTTCACCTCGCGCGGCGTGACGGCCTGCGCGGACGCAAGGCTTCTCGCGTGTCCCTCAAGCCGATCGACGCTGAAGAGCTCGGCCCGGATGGGAGCGCC
>JAYUBY010000555.1:0-2889 GCA_043740635.1 Alphaproteobacteria bacterium | reverse complement strand
GAGGAGCGGCTGATCATCATCGAAGACAGCCGCGAGCTCGTCCTACCGCACCGCAATGTCGTCCACTTGCTTTACGCCAAGGACGGCCAAGGCCTGGCGCGGGTGGGCGCAAAACAACTCCTCGAAAGCGCGCTGCGCATGCGGCCCGACCGCATCCTCCTGCAGGAACTGCGCGACGCCACGGCCTTCTACTATCTGCGCAACGTCAATTCCGGGCACCCGGGCTCTATCACCACCATCCACGCCGATTCCGCTGCGCTCGCGTTTGAGCAGCTAACCCTGCTGGTGAAGGAGTCCGAGGGCGGCCGCGACCTGGCCCGCGACGATATACGGGCCCTGCTGCACCTGCTGGTCGATATCGTGGTGCAGATCAAACGGGTGGGCGGACAGTTCCGGATCACGGAGGTCTGGTATGAGCCGGCTCGCAAGCGCGCCCTGGCCGCTTAAAGCAGCCTACGCGGGCCTTCTGGCTTCGACCGCCGCTGCCGCCTTGATGGGTCTTGCTCTTCTCATCGCATTGGCTGGCCTGCGCCGCTTCTCCGGACACCTCGACCCCGCTGGGGTCCTGGCTTGGTTCTGGTATTTCCGCGCAGATCCCGATGTGCGGCGTTGGCTCGCCGTCGGATCGATTGGCGCCGCCGTCGCCGCGGGCTTGGTCTGCGTGGGTATCGCCCGAAGCTTCCGCCAGCCGTTACACGGCGCTGCCAGATGGGCCAGCGAGACAGAGCTCGCGCGAGGAGGCCTTCGCGCTCGCCATGGCATTGTGGTCGGCCGCAAGGGTGGCCGCTTTCTGGTGTTTGGCGGTGATGAACATGTCCTCGTCTATGCGCCGACCCGCGCCGGCAAGGGGGTCGGCGTGGTGATCCCCAACCTGTTGGTTTGGCCGGACTCGGCAGTCGTCCTCGACGTGAAGCGTGAAAACTGGGAGGCAACGGCAGGCTTCCGCGCGGCCCACGGCCAAGATGTCTTGCTGTTTGATCCGTTGGAGCCCGAGGGACGCTCCGCGAGATACAATCCTCTCGGCCACATCGATCGATCCGACCCCGTCGCCGTCCTCGATGAACTCCAGAAGCTGGCGGTGATGCTGTTCCCCGCGCCGCAAGCTGCTGACCCCTTCTGGGCGGAGGCCGCGCGCACCGGCTTTATCGGCGTGGGGTCCCTTGTGGCGGCGACCCCGGGCTCACCGTTCAGCCTGGGCGCGATCTACCACGCCCTCACCCAGGGCAATCCCCGAACCCAGCTTCCCAAAATCCTGGAGGCCCGCAAGGAGGCAGGCCAGCCGCTGTCTGCGGGCTGCGTCAGTGCGATCTCAGACTTCTGCTCAGCCTCGGAGAATACCTTCGCGTCGATCAAGCAGACGATCACGGCGCGGATGAACCTTTGGCTCAACCCTCGCGTCTGCGCCGCCACCGAGGCCAGTGACTTCGACCTGCGCGACCTGCGCGAGCGTCGAATGTCGCTCTATCTCACCGTCTCGCCGGACAACCTCGCCAGGGTGGCTCCGCTCTACAATCTGCTTCTGCAACAGCTCATCGACCTCAACACTCGCGAACGCCCCACTGCCGGTCGCCACACCATTCCCGTTCTGATGGTTCTCGACGAGTTTGCGCGTCTCGGCCACGCCAGTGTCATCGCCCACGCCTTCGCTTACGTCGCCGGCTACGGACTGCGCCTACTTCCTGTTCTGCAGAGCCCTGCGCAGCTTAGGGCCGAATACGGCCACGACGTCGCCGATGGGATCATCGCCAACTGCGGCCTGGAGGTCGCCTTCGCCCCCAAAGAGCTCAAGGTGGCTCAGGACCTCTCAAATCGGCTCGGTTTTTACACCTACGGGGGACGGTCCTCTAGCCGCCCTAGCGGCCTCTCCCCAGGCCATCGCAGTCAGACGGAAAGCGACCAGCGCCGCGCGCTGATGATGCCGCAGGAGCTGATCCAGATGGCTCCGGACAGGCTCATCGTCCTGCGCGCCGGACTGCCGCCCATCCTGGGCCGCAAGATCGTCTACTGGCGCGAGCGTGCCTTCACGGCTCGCATCGTGCCGCCACCACAGTTCCCGGCAAAGCCGCTCCGCCCAGAGAACCCCGCCCCCGTCATGGAGATGCCAACGGGACCAAAGGTCAAAAGAGCAAGAACCGGAAAAGCGCCAATGGCTGTCGCCGACGATCTAGTTCTGGCTTTGCCCGATCTCGACTCTGCAGGGCTAGAACCCCTGCCCTCCGAAGGCGCCAGTCCGGCCGAGGTAGAGGCCCGGGCGAACCTCCACATCGACGCCTGGTCCCAACGCGCCCCTGGCCGCTTGGCCCATGATCGGTGACGGCGGCAAGCGGTCACATGAAACTCACTTCAGAAGTTGAGTCCTTATCCCGAGTTCCGCCGCAGCCACAGCTAGTCGCTTATCTAGGGTCACAAGCAAAAGATCATCTCGTCTGCAGGCCGCGGCGTGAAGCGCATTCGGAGCGCGCAACATCAGGTCAAAGCGGCGGACAAACACGCTGGCCAGCCGAGCGTCCGACGCCTGAAAATCCAGATCAACGGTTGCTGCTGCTCGCCAAGCGTCGAAGTCCGCTAACCGGGCCAAGGCATCGGAAGCGTCGAGCATCCCAGTGCGCACGAGACGTGACAGAGCCGAGGCTACTTCCGCGCCTGTGAATTCACTGATGATCAGCGGCTCCTCAGTTTCCGAAATGAACCGGTCGACAGCGGTGCTTCCGAGTTCATCGATCAACGTGGGAAGAATGACACTCGCGTCGAGATAAGCACTCACGCCTCGGGATCTTCATAGAGCTGGTTTAGCAACTCGACCGACGTCAATCCGATGGACTTTCGGCTAAGCCGGCGAGCCTTCAGCCAAGCGTAGGTCGTTGCCGGCGATTTCTTATGGGCCGCACC
>JAYUBY010000554.1:0-2966 GCA_043740635.1 Alphaproteobacteria bacterium | reverse complement strand
GCCAAAAATATGTGCAGGTAAAATCGGTGAGCCCCCCGCGCGCAGGCGTCCAAGGCGTCCTGCACGGCGCCATCCAGATCCCGCGCCAGGAACCGGGCGATGGCCTTGCTGCGATACCAGAGCCACGCGTGGGGGTCATTTGGGCTCGCCGAAATCGCGCGATCGGAATAGCTCACCGCGGCCTCGACTTGACCCTCGAACGCCAACAGGCGTCCAAGTTCTCCCAGCGCGGCGGCCAGGAAGGGGTTCAGCTCAAGCGCCCGGCGCTGCTCGGCTTCAGCCTCTGACCATCGGTCCATCACCGACAACACGACGCCAAGGGTGTAATGCGCGAAGGCGTCCGATCCCGAGACCGAGATCGCCCTCAGCGCCAGGCGATAGGCCTCGGCGACCGCTGCAGATGGGTCGGTCGAGCCTCCGACCCAAACGTCATAGAGCTTGCAGTGCGCCAGCATGGCCAAGCTAGGCGCATCATCGGGCTGGATCTGCAACGCCCGGGTCAGGAAAGTCTCAGCTTGACGCACGTCGTCAGCGGTCGAGCGCCAGAAGTGACGTCGTCCACTGACGAAAAGTTCCCAAAACTCAAGGCTCGGGTCCGGCCGCTCGCGCGCGCGCAACGCCTCTTGATCAAGGAGGGCTGGCTCTACGGTGCCGACGATCGCCAGGGTGATGCCATCGAGCATCGAGAACAAATCCTCGATCGGTCTATCATATCGAGCGGACCAAACGGTCTCATCGTCCGCGCCCCTCACCAGCTCCGCGGAAACCCGCAGGTTCCTCCCGAGCCGGCGCACCGTGCCCCGCAGCAGATAGTCGAGGCCCAAATCGAGACAGACCCTCTCCGCAGATTGACCTCTTAGCTCGTAGGCGAAGGAAGACTGTCGCGGCATGACCGCCAGCAGCGGCGACCGGGAGAGCCCGCCGATGAGATCTTCCACCAGCGCCTCAGCGAAGTCGGCTTGCTCAGGAACTCCATCCGGATGACCGAACGGAAGCACCCCAATACGCGGACGCAGGGGCGACAGGCCGGAGGGTGGTCCATCGGCGCTCTGACGCCGCGGAGTCGCCGACGCCGGCGCTGGCGCTTTGAGGTTTGGCGGGGCCGGGTGCTCGCCCCGAGCGGCCTCCAGCAACTCGGAGCTGACGGAAACACCAAGCTCTTCGGTCAGACGTTGCGAGATAGCCTCGAAGCGCTTTTGAGCCGCCGCGTTGCGCCCAACGGCGCGCTCCGCGCGGATCGCTGCGGCGACGAGGCCTTCCTGCAGTGGATCGCGCCGCAAGTAGCCGTCCGCCAGGGCAATGACCTCCTCCCATCGCGCTTGCGCCTGAAGCCGAGTAAGGCAGCCCACAACGTCTCGCGCCAACGCCGCCTCGAAGGCGCTCCTGGCCTGTTCCAGCCAATCCTGGAACAGGCCTGCAATCTCTAAGCCCTCCAGGAGCTCGCCCCGGCCGAGCCGTGGCGCGACCGCCGCGAGCGCGTCGGCCTCGTCGCTCCCCAGAGCTCGTCGAATCCGCTCGACGTCGCTGTCCAGCATCCCGGTCTTCAGGGCGATCCGCTCACGACCAATCTCCAGCAGGTCATCCCCCAGCTCTCCAAGGTGGCCTTTCAGTTCAAACAGGCATTGTCGCAGGCTGGCGCGCGCTTGATCTTCCGCACGATCGCTCCAGAGCAGGCCGCAAATCCGCTCGCGCGGAACGCCCGATCCGCCCTCAAGACAGAGGACGGCGAGGAGGGCGCGCGCTCGGCGGCCAACCACGGTGATAGGCCGATCATCCTGCGCGGTCAGCACAAATCCGCCGAGCAGATCCACGCGCGCCAAAGGCCCTCTCGCGAACCGCTTCGCCATTACTGCCATGAACTCCGCCGCTGCCCAGCTTGCACGATAGGGCCGAGCGCCCCCGTAAGCCAAGGTTCGGTGTAGAGATCTGCGAAATGAGGCAGACGCCACAGGAACTGAGCTCCTGTGGCGTCCTGGCCGGTCGGCGATGGTCAGGACCTGAGCTGCGCGAGCTCTATTTGGCGCTGGCGAGCCTCGCTGGAGCCTCGTTTGACATCATCGCGGTAAGGACCGGATTGTTCAGTCCCGCCACCGTGCGCTCCGTGACATCCCGGACGCAAGGCTCGTAGAGCCGGATGCGGTCGAGGAGGATCGGCGCCGGGCCACAGACCCTCGCGGCCGCAGACTGGATGCGCCGCAGGATGACTCGCGCGCCGATCTCCGAATGCGAGTCGATGCCAGCGACGGAGACCCGCACAGAGCGGGCATCTTGCGCCTGAGCCGAGGTCGCGGCGACGGCGGCGAGAGCGAGCGAGGCGATGATGAGTTGCTTGAGTATGACGAAATTCCCTTTTGCGCTGCTTGCCGGGGCGGGTTGTCCGCGCCGTTTGCAGGAAAGGGTTTGCGCTCCGAGCGTCTCCCCGAACGTCAGCCCCGCGTCAGATTCGCGTCAAAAACACCACGGACCGACACGACGGCGTGCCGGGCAGGCGGCAGCCCATCATGCGCGAATGCTTGCGGCGCGAATGGCGACGACTCCCGAGTGAGCCAGAGTCCGCTTCTGGCGAATTGCAGGCCCCACCGCGTGGGCCGCACGTGGCGCTTATCCGAGCGACCCGCTTCTTACGGATCTCATCGGCGAACATCGGGCCGAACCGGTTCCACCAGAGCCGCATCGTCTCATGGCAAATGTCGATGCCACGCTCGAAGAGCAGGTCCTCCACATTGCGCAGCGACAACGGGTAAGCTCGCGTCCTATCGTGCAGCGACCCGGGACCTCGGCCTTTCGAACCGCCGTCGACCGGGCGGCATGCGGGAAAACAACCGGCCGAAAACTCCCACCTGGCACTGTCAAGGCAACGAAGTAGAGGGTGCTGGCAGTCTAACTGTAACTTGTCTCCACTATCGCTCCAGCGGCGGGCGGATGGAGACATGGAATGACACCGATCTCCTTTAAGCGGCACCGGT
>JAYUBY010000553.1:0-2299 GCA_043740635.1 Alphaproteobacteria bacterium | reverse complement strand
GCAGGCTTCCCGCTGCGCGTCGAGACTGTTGAACGCCTGATCCAGGCCTTCCTCGGTCGATTTACGGGTGTAGACAGCGCAGCGGATTGGCTTGGTCATGAGCTGACCCCGCATCCGAAAAAGCGCGGACCTGACCAGCGCGTGCCGGTAATCTCCCGGGCGATCTCGCTGAGCGAAGCATAGCGCTGGTCTCGGAACTCGAACTCGCCATCCAGCACAGTGACGCTATAACTCGTCCCCCGCCACCTGCGCACCAGCCTGCTACCGGCCCGTAGCGGGCCCGCCCGCTTCGGTTTGCTGTCAGGCTTCGCGCCGATGCCGGCAAGCTGATCGAGTTCCTTGCGATGTTCGATCGGAAGCCTGCCGAGCGCCCGCTCCTGCAGTCTATAGGTGATGCTGCGGACGAGGAGGTCTGCGGTTAACGCCACTGGCGGCGCGCTCTTGTATATGCGCCGCCACTCCGAGCGAAGTCCCGGCAAGGTCATGGCCGCGACACGTTCGAATGCCTCTGAGGTCATTGGGCGCCTGCCGGACCGGCAGGCGCCTTCATTAAACGATACGCCTTCGAACCGTCTCGGCGCTCCCCGCGCGTGACGCTGGACCCCTTTTTCCGTAGGCCTGAGAGATAAGCGCGCACGCTATGCGGCTGCCACGTGGTGGCAGCGCCGATCTCGTCGACCGTCGCGCCATTCTTGCGCGACAGCATGCGCTTCACGGCTTCGGACTTGAGCGGGACAGGTTTCGCTCCGGCGTCGTTTGGGGCGGATGATTCAGCGGTCATTGCTCTGGCCTCCAGGGGAGCCGGCACTATGCCGATCTCCCACGAGGCCGAGCTCCGACAATCGGCGATCCGGAGCCTGCCGCTCCCTTGGCGGCGGTCACCACAACGCTCTGTGCGGAACGCAAGTCCAGTCAAATCTCACCAGGGCGTTCTTCGTTTCGAATGCGCCAAACGACTGCCGAAGCGGTCGCCAGGGAGTTGAGGTCAGCCGCTACTCGCTGAAACCGAACGAGTATGGATCAGCACCATGCTAACATGGTCGGGATTCTAGCTCTGCGCATCTCGCGACGGGAATATTCGCCGATCGATAAAGTCGCTTAGCCAATATCGAAACATGTCCTCGGTGTCGCAGACCCTTGCGAAGCCCGCTTTCCGCAGCTTTATGGTGCTAATGAAAGCTGGCGGTGGCGCCGTCTCGAGTCCGTAGCCAAACAGGAAATCCGTCACGAAGTGTGACTCGCCCAATAAATTGCCCATACTAATGGGACGCAGGTTGAACTTTCTGACTACCTCCTGCCAGACTGCACTCTTGGCAGGTAGAAATGTCGCCAGAGACAAAGGCGACTCCGGGCCAACCTCCATTCCGAGAGAATCGGCTATCGCTGGCCATACGCTCCGAAATTCAAAAACGTCGCCATTTGTGATGTTGAAATGTTGATTCCTGGCTTGCGGAGCGTAAGCAGCCCACACCAATGCTTGTCCGAGCAGGCGAGCATCTAGCGCCTCGGTGACATAGGATGCGCCTCCTGGGAACCCGAATGGTAGGCCTTCCTCACGGCAGATCGCTGCATAGGCCCCCAAGACGGTTGCCACGTTCATGACAGCACCATAAGCCCCTCCCATCACCATGGGCGGCCGCATAATAGTATACCCAAAGCCGACGTCTCTCGCGCGCTTCTTCAAATAGTCCTCTTGAAGCCAGTAGAAGTTGGGATGAGGGTCGCGAGGTGCTCGTTCGCGTGCCGGGATATCGAGAGCATGAATGTGTAGACCGTAGGCCTTCGTACCCTGCATGATTGAGACATGCTCGATGCGAGATTTGCCGCTTAGCAACGGCTCGAGACAGTTTTGCAACATCTCTAAATTTAGCTGCATCTGTTTAGTGTCAAACCATCCGGCTACCAAGCCCGGCGCTTCGGCCACCGCTGCGAAGACGACGTGGCTGACGCCTTCAAGGGAGGCGAGGCTTTCGCTTGTTGCTTCTTTCCTTGTCAGGTCGACGTTGAGGTGCACGATCGATCCTGATGGACGAAGATCCGGGGTTCGACGTGACAAGGATACTACGTTCCAACCCTCTTCGGCGAAGGCTAGAATAGCAGATGATCCTACGACACCACTAGCGCCAGCAATCAGGACCCTTCGAACCACAAGAACTCTCCAACGCAAGCATAACTTGCGTCCTTTGATTGACTTTCCCTCGGCCAATCCGCACGGGCGCGCAGGGAGGGACGGACAAGATGCAATTTATGATCATTGCCAATATACGCCCGCTCGCGCACGGGAAAGAGTCGAACAAGT
>JAYUBY010000552.1:0-4312 GCA_043740635.1 Alphaproteobacteria bacterium | reverse complement strand
GTGGGTCTGATTACCGTGAAGGACATGGAGAAGTCCGAGGCCCACCCGTTTGCGGCCAAGGACGCGCAGGGCCGTCTGCTGGTCGGCGCCGCCTCTACGGTGGGCGACGCCGGTTATGAACGTGCGATGGCCCTGGTGGACGCCGGCGTCGACGTGGTGGTGATTGATACCGCGCACGGCCACAACATCGACGTGGCCAAAGCGGTGGGACGCATCAAACGCGAAACCAACCGCGTCCAGATTGTCGCCGGCAATGTGGCGACGTACGAGGGCGCCAAGGCCCTGATTGATGCCGGCGCGGACGCCGTGAAGGTCGGGATCGGCCCGGGCTCGATCTGCACCACGCGGATTGTGGCTGGCGTAGGGGTGCCGCAGTTGACCGCCATTGCCGACGCGGTGCGAGCAGCGGCCGGGTCCGACGTTCCGGTGATCGCCGATGGCGGTATTAAATACTCAGGCGACCTAGCCAAGGCGCTCGCCATGGGGGCCTCGGTCGCCATGATGGGCTCGGTCTTCGCTGGCGTCGACGAAGGGCCGGGCGAGGTGTTTCTGTACCAAGGCAGGTCCTACAAAACTTACCGTGGCATGGGCTCGCTAGGCGCTATGTCGCGTGGTTCAGCCGATCGCTATTTCCAGAAGGATGTCACAGACGCGCTGAAGCTGGTGCCCGAGGGCATCGAGGGCCAGGTGCCCTACAAGGGCCCGATCGCCCCGATCCTGCACCAAATGGTGGGCGGCCTACGTGCGGCCATGGGCTATGTAGGCGCGGCCAACCTGGTCGAATTCCGCAACCGGGCCCGCTTTATCCGCATCACCGGTGCGGGCCTGCGAGAAAGCCACGTTCACGACGTGATGATCACGCGCGAGGCGCCAAACTATCCAAGCCCCATCTAAGGGTGAGGCAAGAGCTTTGATGCCAGCCGGCCGATCCCGAGCCGGCGGCGCAATGGGGAGGGGACGATGGGTGCTCAGGTTCCAGTGGAGTTGAAACTGCTCGTAGTGGCAGTGATCATCGGATTTGTTCAGATCGTCTGGGCCGCGGTGGCGGGCAGTGGTGGTGAGCGTAATTTTGCGTGGCTGGCGGGGCCGCGGGATGAAGCCCGTCCGGTAGGCACCGTGGCGGGTCGACTCGACCGCGCGCTGAAGAATTTTCTGGAGACCTTCCCGTTGTTCGCGGCGGCCGTTTTGGCCTGTGCAGCGGCAAACAAGCTTGGCACGAGCCAAACTATCTATGGCGCGGCGGCCTATGTGATCGGCCGTACGCTATATGTACCGCTTTATGCGATGGGGACGCCCCTACTGCGCACCATCGTCTGGGCTGTAAGCATCGTGGGGATCGTCGCGATCCTTATCGCCTTCTTTCACTAAATGAGACGCCATGCGTGACGCCGGACGCCTTGCGGCGGCCATTGATGTCCTGACCCAGATCGACGAACGCCACCGGCCGGTCCGGATGGCGCTGAAAAACTGGGGAGAGTCCGCGCGCTATGCCGGGTCAAAGGATCGGGCCTTCGTGTCTGGTTTGGTCTTAGACGTTCTGCGTCGTCGCCGGTCGCTCGGCTGGCGGATGGGTGACGAGAGCCTGCGGGCCGCGGCCTTGGCGGCGCTGCGGTTTGTGTGGGACTGGCCGCTGGAGCGGATCGCGGATGCTGCTGGCGAGGAACCGCACGGGCCGGGCCTGCTGACTGACGCCGAGCGCGCGGCGCTGGAAAGCCCTCGCGACCTGACGACCGCGCCGGAGCCGATTCGGGGTGACTATCCGGACTGGCTCGACGCCTCCATGGGCCGTGTGTTCGGCGAGGCGAGGGCGAACGAGGGCGCGGCGCTCTCCGAGCGAGCACCGGTGGATCTGCGGGTGAACCTGCTGAAGTCCGATCCCGAGCGGACCTTGAAGGCGCTGACATCGTTGGCTGCGGAACCAGTGGACCTGCTAGCGACCGCGCTACGGATGCCGGCGCTTGATCCGATGACCCGTAGTGGCGCAGTGGAGACCATCCCGCAGTTCTCTAAGGGCTGGTTCGAAGTGCAGGATTTGGGCTCGCAGATCGCGGCGGCCTCGGCCGGCGAGGTGAAGGGCAAACAGGTCCTCGATCTCTGCGCCGGCGGCGGTGGCAAGACCCTGGCATTGGCGAGCGCCATGGGAAACTCGGGGCAAATCTACGCTTATGACAGTGATGCCCGTCGCTTGGCCGACACGATCCGTCGTGGTGATCGCGCCGGCGTGCGAAACCTGCAGATTCGCTCGCCGGTAAACCCGGATCCGCTAAAAGGGCTCGAGGGGAAGATGGACGTTGTGTTCATCGACGCGCCTTGTTCCGGGACAGGCTCATGGAGGCGGCACCCGGATACGAAGTGGCGGCTGACGACCGAGACGCTTGAAAAGCGTATGGCCGACCAGGACGCCGTGTTGGATAGCGGCGCGGCGTTCGTAAAGCTCGGCGGACGGATGGTCTATGTCACCTGCTCGGTGCTTCCCGAGGAGGATGAGGACCGCGTCTCCTCCTTCCTGTCGCGCACACCTGGCTTCGTAGTGGCGCCGGCGACGAGCGATCCGAAACTCACCCCCTACCTAACGCCGGACGGCTTTTTGCGCCTGACGCCCAACACCTCCAGAACGGACGGTTTTTTCGTCGCCGTGCTGGCGAAACCTCGCTAACGGAGCCCCATGACTAAACCCGATCACGAACGCGTCCTGATCGTCGATTTCGGCAGCCAGGTGACCCAGCGGATCGCCCGGCGGCTGCGCGAGAGCGGGGTCTTTTGCGAGATCCACCCCTACGACAAGGTCGAGGCAATGCTGGGGGCCTTCGCGCCTAAGGCAGTGATCCTGTCCGGCGGCCCAGCCAGTGTGCACCAGGACGACAGCCCGTCCGCGCCGCAAAAGATTTTCGAACTCGGCGTGCCTGTGCTGGGCATCTGCTACGGCGAAATGACCATGTGCGCCCAACTGGGCGGGTTGGTGGAAGGCGGCCACGACCGTGAATTCGGCCGTGCGGAGATTCTGATCGAGAAGCTGTCGCCTCTCCTGGACGGTCTGGGCGAGCCCGGCGCTCACGAAACCGTCTGGATGAGCCACGGCGATAAAATCACCGCAATCCCGCTAGGCTTCGAGGTTGTCGCCGCCTCGGAAGGATCGCCCTACGCCGTGATCGCCGACGAAGGCCGACGGTTTTATGGCATCCAGTTCCACCCGGAGGTGGCGCACACGCCGCGCGGCGCGCTGATGTTGCGCAACTTTACACACAAGATCGCTGGGTTGACCGGCGATTGGACCATGGCCTCGTTTCGCCAGGAGATGGTCGCCAAGATCCGCGCCCAGGTGGGAAAGGGCCGGGTAATCTGTGGGCTTTCCGGCGGCGTAGATTCCTCGGTTGCAGCGGTCCTGATCCACGAGGCGATCGGCGAGCAGCTGACCTGCGTTTTCGTGGACACTGGACTGTTGCGTCACAACGAAGCTGAGCAGGTCGTGACCCTCTTCCGCGACCACTACAACATCCCGCTGGTCCACGTAGATGCCTCGAAGGAATTCCTCGGCGAACTCAAGGGCTTCAGCGACCCGGAGACCAAGCGCAAGATCATTGGTCGGGTTTTCATAGAAATCTTCGACCGCGAAGCCGCCAAGGTCGACGGCGCGGAGTTCCTCGCCCAGGGCACGCTCTATCCGGACGTGATCGAAAGCGTCTCTGCCCGTGGCGGTCCCTCGGCGGTGATCAAGAGCCACCATAACGTCGGCGGCCTGCCGGACTTTATGAAACTGAAGCTGGTCGAGCCGCTGCGCGAACTTTTTAAGGACGAAGTGAGGGCGCTGGGCGTCGAACTCGGCCTCGCCCCGGCCTTCGTCGGCCGCCATCCGTTCCCAGGCCCCGGCCTGGCGATCCGCATCCCCGGCGAAATCACGCCGGAGAAGGTGGCCGTTCTGCAGCAGGCAGACGCTATCTATCTTGATGAGATTCGAAAGGCCGGTCTCTACGACAGCATCTGGCAGGCCTTCGCCGTGCTTTTACCCGTCAAGACCGTCGGCGTGATGGGCGACGCGCGGACCTACGAGAATGTCTTGGCGCTCCGCGCCGTGACTTCCACCGACGGCATGACCGCCGACTTCTTCGAATTCCCCTGGGACGTGCTGGGTCGCTGCGCCAGGCGCATCATCAACGAGGTGAAGGGCGTGAACCGTGTGGTCTACGACGTAACGTCGAAGCCGCCGGGGACAATTGAGTGGGAATGACAATAACATCAATGTACTATATAGGAGAGGTAATGTTATATCTCACCTTCTCGCAACGGTGAGCGGCCGGGCTCCGCCAACATCGGA
>JAYUBY010000551.1:0-2118 GCA_043740635.1 Alphaproteobacteria bacterium | reverse complement strand
TGCCGTCATCGACGATAAAGCCTCCCACTATTGAAGCAGGATATTGCCGTAATTACTTATAGTTATCAATGAATTGCTGTCTTTGAGTTATAAAGGCGAACACGCTTTGCAGCACGAACCACGAACATCTCTCAGGCGGCTCGATAAAGCCTGTCCGCTGGGTCGTTCAGCGGCCTGAACCCGCCAGCGCTCGCGGCGTTGGCCCACAGGTAGTCGCCCGTGAGGCTGACATGAGCCCAACTCATCGGCGACAAGTGGTCCAGAAGCTCATCGGGCGCCGCAACGCCTTGGGTTCGCAGATGCTCGACGGCGCGCTGCATATATAGTGTGTTCCACAGGGCGATGGCGGCGATCACCAGGTTGAGACCCGACGCACGGTGCTCCTGGTTCTGCAGGGTGCGATCGGCGATCCTGCCCTGCTTATGGACGAACACCACCTGGGCCAGCGCATGGCGGGCCTCGCTCTTGTTGAGGCCGGCCTGGCAGCGCCGGCGCAGCTCCGGGCTCTCCAGCCAGTCGAGGGTGAACAGCGTGCGCTCGATCCGCCCGACTTCGGCGAGCGCCATATCCAGCCGATTTTGCCGTTTGAAGGCCGAGAGCTTCTTGAGCATCACCGATGGAGCGACGGACCCCACCTTGATCGACGCGGCGAGGCGAACGACGTCGGCCCAGTTCGCTTGGATCACGTCGACCCTGATCGGCCGGCCAAGAAGGGGCTCAAGGATCGCGTGACGGGGCTTTGGTCCGATGATGGTGAAGCGGCGATCTTGCAGATTGCGGATACGCGGCACGAACCGGTAGCCCAGGAGATGACACAGCGCGAACACGTGGTCGGTCGCGCCGCCGGTGTCGGTATAGTGCTCGCCGCCCCCGCGTCCGATCAGGCCATCAAGGACGTAGGGCGCCTCGGAAGACGTAGCCGAGTGGACCCGCGTGTGGAACGAGCCATGCATGTCCGACAGGTGGGTGTAGCTTCGCAGGCCGGGCTCGGGTCCGTACTTGGCGTTGATCTCGCCCGCCCCGCTCCGACGACGGCCTGATCGAAAGAACTGTCCGCCCGAGGAGGAGGCTTGGCCGTCGCCCCCATTGCCTGGCGAAAGGTTGAGCGTGGTGGACTTCGATGATCCTGGCCAATGCCGCCCTGTAGTTCTCCTCGCTGAGGTACCAGCTCTGGGTCAGGCCAGTTGAGCGTAGGTGACGCCCTGGCTTGCATTGGCCATGCGTTCCAGGCCTAGATTGGTGGCGGCGGCGAGAACCGCGGCCAGAATGCAGTTGGTTGGTGTGCTCGATGCGGGTCTGGGGCCAGTTCGCATAGTCTCCGACGGCCGAGGGCGGGACGTGGACCTGGTCGGAGAGGAAGCGCAGTACACAGCCGACCGCGACAACCTCTCCGGCCCGCCAGCCGAAACCTGGGTGTCGCAGCAGCGCCGTCTGCACCGCCGCACCCAGCTGATTGGAAGGACCGTGGCGTGCGTCGATCCATTCGAGATCATCGGGAAAGAGCGTATAGAAGCGCGCCACCTCGCGGTCGGTGACCGGAGGGTCGAACAGCCGATGCCGTTCGTCACCGGTGAGCAAGGTTTGCCGCGCCATGGGGTGTCCCCCCCGCGTCTGCGGTGGCTCACAATTCACCGAAACTGAGACGCCGAACAGGCGGATCGGCCAGTCGCCAGATAGGGGCGGGGGGCGTTCGCTTTCTGTGCCCCATTGCGTGGGTTAGCGCGCAAACCTTCAGGTGAGCCTTTTTCGTCGCATCACCAAAACAAGAAATGACAGTACCTCCGTACTGTCGTTTCCAGTCCACAAGATGTAGTCGATCAGCCTTTGGGCATGATGACTGTGTCGATCACATGAATGACTCCATTGGTGCATTCGATGTCAGCCGAGGTGACCTTGGCTCCGCTCACCTTCACCCCGTCGGTGCCATCCACGTCAAGCGTCTCGCCTGAGGCCGACGCTGGACTCATCTTCTTACCTTTGACGTCCGCGGCCATCACCTTTCCCGGAATCACATGGAGTTTGAGGATTTTGGTCAGCTTTTCCTTGTTTTCCGGCTTGACCAGTTCATCCACAGTACCCGCAGGCAACTTCGCAAAAGCGTCGTCCGACGGCGCGAAA
>JAYUBY010000550.1:0-4257 GCA_043740635.1 Alphaproteobacteria bacterium | reverse complement strand
GTAACCGGGGCAAATTCCGGGGCGGCTAAGGTGCGGCGGTTCTGATCAGGCTGGGTAGGCTCGGGACGTGAGTTGCGCTGTTGACGCCGAAGCGATCGCCCAGAAAATGATAGAACGAGACATTGAGCTTGGCGCAGGTCTTCATCAGGCCGAGCATGATGTCGCGGGCGATCTTTCCGCTTTCGCTGACGGTGCCGCCGGAGATTTTACGCTTGGTGACGATGGAGCGGATATCGTTTTCCGAGCCATTGGTGTGGAGCGGGATCTCGGGGCGGTCGAGCACGCGGAGCAATTCGGCCTTGTGCGTGCGCAGGCGGGCCAGTTGTTGGTCGAGCAGGATGTATCCCGTGGTCTTGCTGAAGATGCGGTCGAATCTGGCCCGCATCATCCGAGCACGTTTGGGATCCGGCGCCCGCTTGTAGGCCTTCAGGTCGCGGTAGAACCACCACACCAGGGTTCGGGTGAGCTCAACGGCTTTTCGATGGACGGGGTTGGTCGGCTGCAGCTTGTAGATCAGGCGTTCGGCATGGATCCAGCAGCGGGCGTGATCGCCCACACAGAATTGGCCGGCGCCGTCCGAGACGATCACCGTGTCGCCGAGCAGGCCCTGATCGCGGATGGCGCCCCACAAGGCCGCCTCGGTGGCGATCTTGACCGGGTCCGGGTGGATCTTGGGCCGATCCAGCCCCAGGGCTTCGAGGTGCGCCCGCCAGGCCGCCTCACCTGAGAAACGCTTGAGCGGATGAGCGGCCAATTGAGCGATCAGCGGGGCGGACATGTCGAGGCGACGCATGTAGGCCAGCGCTTCAGCGTTGACGACGAAGTCTTCCAGCCCGGCGCGGAGCACTGACAAAAAGGCGGCGCGCGACTTGGACGATCCCGTGCGGAAGGTGGCGAAGCGATTGTCGCCCAGCTGAGTGACGAAACAGTCCTTGCCCGCGTGGCGCGTCGAGGTGTCGTCGACGGTGATCCACCGCGCCGTCTCCAGGCCAGCCCGGAGCACGGCTTGATCTTCCATGGCCAAGCTCTCGAGCCCTAGGCTCATCAACCGCACGACCTGCCGCTTAGAAATCTCCAGGCCCATGCCACACAGCAGAGCCGTTAGCCGCTCGCTCGTCACTTGGCCCTGGAAATGGCTGGCGGCGATGAACCGGCGCAGTTGCGGGCCAAAGCCGCCCATGATCCCCGTCGGCATCGGCGCCACGATCCGCATCCCCGACGGCGTCAGCCATCGCTCGCGCCGGTAACGGACCACAGAAACCCCGATCTCCAGGTCTTGAACCAACACGTCTTCATAGCCTTTGAAGCGCGAGCCCTTTGGGACCTGCGCCTTGAGCACGACTTCATTGGTCACCGCCAACTTATTGACCTTGGCGCCGCGACCGCGCTTGCCGTTCTTCTTGTCCACGGGCCGCGAGGTCGCTTGCTCCATGCCTGACGCCTTACCCTTGAATTTGGGCCGCGGCGGCAAACCTTTCAAACGCGCGATCTCGTCCTTCAACTCGATGATCACAGCGTCCTTGGCCGCGACAACAGCCTGCATCTCATCTTGAAGCTGTTTGACCTGGCCCTGAAGGCGCCCCACCTCGGATACCAGCGTCGTCACCACACGCCGAAGGTCCGCCAGCGGCAAATCATCATTCGCATCAGAGCGCGGACGAGTCATCCCTAGGGTGAATCACGACACGGTCGCCGTGCATAGCCCTCACGCCCCGGAATTTGCCCCGGTTACGTCTATCTCCACCTACCGCCTTGAATTAGCGCTGGAAATTGGTAACCAGCTGGGGTCCCGATAGGCGCCGATAGGGACCCCACCCTTGAGTCAATTTGGATATACAAATCAATTCAGTAGACGTTGTCGTAGCGGGGCCCCGCTTCAGCGCCGGTCCACACCGTTGGTCTGACAACACCCCAGCGCCCGTTCGTGCATCTTGCAGGCGGCGTATTCGGAGCACACAGATGACGATCGAAGATCCCCTCCACTATCGCAGCCTAGCCGATACCGCCGCGGACATCCGGTCCGGTGCGCTCTCCTCGGAAGAGGTGACCCAGCATACGATCGAGCGCATCGGCGAGCTGGAACCGCGGCTGCACGCCTTCGCCACGGTGCGCGCCGAGGCCGCCTTGGCTGAGGCCCGGGCCGCCGACGCCCGCCGCTCCCGCGGCGAGGCTCTAAGCCTCCTGCACGGCGTTCCTGTCGCGGTGAAGGATCTGTGCGCCATGGCGGGCACGCCCACGCGCGCCGGCGGCTTCTTCCCAACCCGTTTTTCATCGACCGACACCGCAAGCGTGGTCACCCGCCTTCAGGACGCCGGGGCCATCATCGTCGGCAAGACCCAATTGACGGAAGGCGCCTGGGGTTCGCACCACCCAGACATAACCCCGCCCGTCAACCCATGGGCCTCCGACCGGTGGACCGGCGTGTCCTCGAGCGGGTCGGGCGTGTCGGTGGCCGCGGGCCTCGCCTATGGCGCGATCGGCACCGACACCGCCGGTTCGATCCGCTTCCCATCGGCCTGCAATCATCTCGTGGGACTTAAGCCCACCTGGGGGCGGGTCAGCCGCCATGGCGTCTTTCCGCTCTCAGACACCTTCGATCATGTGGGCCCGATGGCGCGCACGGTGCTGGATGCCGCGCTGATGTACGATGCAATTGCAGGCGCCGATCCCCTCGATCCGACGGCCCTGCAGGCGCCCGCCGGCGACGGCGTCGCCGCCGCGCGGGCCGGCACCCTCCAAGGGGTCAGGATCGGGCTCGACCCCGCTTACGCCCTGACCGGCCTGGATGAGCCGACGCAAACGGCCCTGAAAGCCGCGATAGCGCTCATGGAATCGGCGGGGGCTCTCATCGTCGAGGTGACCTTGCCGGATGTCCGCCCCTTCCTCGGGCGGGCCACCACCGCGGCCTTCGTGGAGGCAGCGATCTCCCACGCGCCGAGCTATCCGTCCGAGAAACAATCCTACAGCGCGACCTACGCCGCGCTCCTGGACATCGGTCACGCGACATCGGCCCTGGACTACGCGGCGATCGCCATCTGGCGGCGCGAATTCCACGGACACCTGATGCGCATCTTTCAGGGCGTCGACCTTCTCATCACGCCCGTGCTCCCAATCGAGCCGCCGACGATCGGCCAGATGGCGGCCACCTTGAACGCGCCGCCGCTGAGCGCGGCGCCCCTGACCGCCTATACGATCCCCTTCAATCTCGCAGGGGTTCCCTCATTGACCTTACCCATGGGCCGGGCCGCGTCCGGCGTTCCCTTGGGATTCCAGTTCATCGGTCCCGATCTCGCCGAGACTTCCCTGTTGTCGGCTGGGGCCGGCTATGAGCAGGCCGCCGGATTTGCGGCGTTTCACCCTGCGATCTGATAAATAGGCGAGCGGCCAGGAAGGACCAGGTGAACCCAGGACTCTCGTTGGCTGGATGAGAAACGGGGGTCACGTCACTCCAAAAAGCGAGCCAAGGCCGCGGTCGCCGCGATCAACGATTATCTAAAGACCTTACTACCAGGCCCGTCGGAGGTCCGCTAAGGGTCGAAAGTCGCCGTCAGCGTGGCCACCTGAATGTCCGCTTTCCGGCGGGATCTCAATGTCCGCTTATGGCGCATTGCGGACTCATTGGGATCGGCGCGAACTCAATAACGGACACGTGGCAGCGTCCATATCGGCGCTGACTACCGGGTCGCGACCGAGTCCCTCAGCGCCGAAGTGGACACGACGGTGCCGGGTTCGCCCTATAAGCCCCTGGTCGGACGCAAATGGAGTTGTATGGGGAATTGTGGTGAGCAGAATTCGACCAACGAAAAACCTAATTGATTCAATTCGCCTAGGCAGACCCCCTCGCCATCCCAATCGCTAGAGCCGGCCCCCGGAGGTGTTGGTATTTCTGCTGGTAGAATTTCGGAAGATCAACAATTTCACTAATAGAAACAAAGTCCAGTGAGTCCAGCCGGGCCTACCGATCGGAGTCCGTGGCGGAGGTTTCGAAGGGCCGATGGGGGTGATGAGCGGACGTGCGTCAACGCAGCTGGCAAGCCGCTAGTACGCCACCCACGCAAACACCCGGAAGGTGTTGTTGTCGGAAGCGTTACGCCCCGACCCGTCATAGTTCGAGCTGGCCCCGTCGAAGCTCGTATAGGCGGTGTACTGTGCGCCGAGGCGGACATTGAAGCGTGGCCCGAGCGGCGACTTTCCCTGGCCGAAGGGCGTGCCGTCGACCTGCAGGCTGACGCCGGAACTGTCCGGGCGCAGCCTGCG
>JAYUBY010000549.1:0-12053 GCA_043740635.1 Alphaproteobacteria bacterium | reverse complement strand
TCGCGCCTGCCACACATGCGGGAGGCAGGCCCGTGGTATAGATAACCGTCCTGGCTCGCGTCTTGATCAGGTCGATCACGGGCTGGGAGGCGCAGACATGAGCCCCATAACCGCCCAGCGCCTTCGACAGCGTGCCCATGGCAAGGTCGATGCGCGCCTCCGGAAACAGCCGCCCTGTGCCGCCGCCGTCTTCGCCCAGCACGCCCAGGCCATGGGCGTCGTCGACCAGCAGCCAGGCGTCGTGCATGCGACAGAGCCGGCTTATCTCGTCGAGCGGGGCGACATCGCCATCCATCGAGAAGACGCCTTCCGTCGCAACCAGGGTGCGGCGTGCGGCGCCACGATGGGCTGCGAGCTGAGCGCCCAGGTCGTCGGGTCCGTTGTGTCGGAATGTCACCACCTTGGCGCCGGAGAGCGTGGCGCCCGCCCAGATACAGGCGTGCGACAGCTCGTCAGCGACGATCAGGTCGCCTTCACCGATGAAGGACGGGATGATCCCGGCATTGGCGAGGTAGCCGGATCCGAAGACGCAGGCGGCCTCAGTAGCCTTCAACCGCGCCAGTCGGATCTCCAGCTCGCCAAGCAAAGGATGATCGCCGGTCACCAGCCGCGACGCGCCTGCGCCTGCGCCATAGGCCTCGACCGCCGCGATGGCCGCGGCCTTCACCGCGGGATGCTGGCTGAGGTTCAGGTAGTCGTTGCAGGAGAACGACAGGAGGCGGCGACCTTTGCGCTCTACCCAGGGCCCGGCCAGCCGACGTGTCGGTACAAGGACGCGGCGTAGCCTGCGCGTCTCCAGCTCGTCGATTTTTGCTTGCGCGAAGGCGGTCAGGGTGTCGTTCACGGGCGCCTAATGCCCTAGCTTCGCGCCCGCCGATAGGTCCCGCAAAGCCTGACGCCGTAAAGGAATCCGATGAGTGAAGAGCCCGCTTGGCTGACGGAGGGTGCGCGCCATGTCTGGCGGCCCTACTGCCAGATGAAGACCGCGCCGCCGCCCTTGGCCGTGGTGGCGACGCGCGGCTCGCGTCTCGTGCTCGCCGACGGCCGCGAGCTCGTGGATGGGATCGCCAACTGGTGGACCGCCTGCCACGGGCACAACCACCCGCACATCCGTGCGGCGATCGAGGATCAGTTGGCCCGCGCGCCGCATGTGATGTTCGGTGGCCTGGCCCATGAACCGGCCTATCGGCTTGCGACGCGCCTGGCGAACCTACTGCCCGGCGACCTCGACCATGTGTTCTTCGCCGAGTCCGGATCTGTCTCGGTGGAAATCGCGATGAAGATGGCTCTGCAATTCTGGATCAACCGGGGGGTGAAAGGCCGCTCGCGGTTCGTTTCTTTCCTGGGCGGCTATCACGGCGACACCCTAGCCACGATGACCGTCTGCGATCCCGAGGAGGGGATGCATGGCCTGTTTGCCGGCGTCATGCGGTCCCAAGAGATCGCGACCCTGCCTGTGGATGAGGCCTCGGAGGCGGCGCTCGATCAGCTGCTGACGCAGAAGGGCCACGAGATCGCCGGCATCATCGTTGAGCCGCGCGTCCAAGGCGCCGGCGGCATGTTGTTTCACGACGACAAGGTCCTCAGCCGCCTGCGCGGGCTCGCCGAAAAGCACGACCTTCTTCTGATCTTCGACGAGATCTTCGTGGGTTTTGGTCGCACAGGCGACCTCTTCGCCTGCCTGGGCTCTGGCGTGATTCCCGACATCGTGACGCTGTCGAAGGCGTTGACGGGCGGGACGTTGCCGCTGTCAGCCGCGATCGCCAGCCACCGGGTGTTCGAGGCGTTCTGGTCGGACGATCCGGGCGCATCCCTGATGCATGGGCCGACCTACATGGGCAATCCGCTGGCCTGCGCGGCGGCTAACGCTTCCCTGGATCTCTTCGAGACGGGGAGCTGGCGCATGGACGTCGCCCGGCTCGCCCAGGTGCTGGAGGAAGGCCTAGACCCTTGTCGCGATGCGCCAGGCGTTGTTGACGTGCGGGTTCGGGGCGCAATCGGCGCGGTCGAATTCGATGCGCCAGTTCCGGTCGCAGATTTCTGCCAGCGCTTTGCCGATCTCGGTGTCTGGATTCGCCCGATGGGCAAGGTGGTCTACCTCACCCCGGCCTTTACGACCCCAAACTGCGACCTGGAGCGCCTGACCGAAGCCGTCCGAGCGGTCCTCCGGAGTTAGACGGCCGCCGTCATCGTCATTGGCCGCATCTTCAAATCCGCCAGCAGGGCGTCGTCGGCGTTGCGGCCCGGGTTGTCGGTCGTCAGAAGGCGTGCGCCCACGAAGATCGAGTTGGCGCCGGCCAGAAAGCACATCGCCTGAAGCTCGCGGCTCATATGCTCGCGGCCGGCGGCGATGCGCACCACCGACTTTGGGCAGACCAGGCGCGCGACGGCGACCATGCGGACGAATTCCAATCCGTCCACCGGCTCAGAGCCGCCCAATGGCGTGCCGGGGATCGGCATCAGGTCATTGATCGGCAGGCTTTCCGGATGGCTCGGCAGGATCGCCAGCTGATGCAGCAGGCCCGCGCGGTCGCGGCGCGTCTCGCCCATCCCGACGATACCGCCGCAGCAGGTGCTCATTCCGGCGTCGCGCACGGCTTCCAGGGTGTCGAGACGTTCCTGATAGGTGCGGGTCGTCACCACCTGGTCGTAGTAGTCCGGCCCGGTGTCGAGGTTGTGATTGTAGAAGTCGAGGCCAGCCGTCTTCAGGGCCTTGGCCTGATCCGACGTCAGCATGCCGAGCGTCGCGCAGGTCTCCAGGCCCAGGGCCTTCACACCGGAGATCATCGCGGCGACCTTCGGTAGGTCGCGGTCCTTCACGTCGCGCCAGGCAGCGCCCATGCAAAATCGCTGCGCCCCGCCCGCCTTTGCCTCAGCGGCGGCCTCGATGACGCCCTCGGCTTCCATCAGCTTCGAGGCCTTGGTCGCTGTCTTGAAGTGCTGCGATTGACTGCAGTAGCCGCAGTTCTCCGGGCAGCCGCCGGTCTTGACGGAAAGCAGTTGGGAGAGCTGGAGTTCGCCCGGATCGAACCACCGCCGGTGGACCTCGGCTGCGCGGAAGACGAGATCGGTGAACGGGACCCCGAACAGCGCCTCGACTTCTTCCAGCATCCAGTCGTACCGCGGCTGGGCCGGATCGGTTTCGCCTGCGATAGCGTTGAGGACTGACGCGTTCATGGCGGACTCCAACTTTCCGGCGGGCCGCCGACATAGCGTGACGCTAGGGCAGACCGCAACCGGTGTTGGGTAATGAAAACGGCAGGTCACGAAATCGAGCTGAAATTCTCCTGCCGGACAGAAGATCTGGCGACGGTGCTGGCCGCTGCGCCCGCCGGTGATGACGAGACCCGCGAGCTGATCAGCGTCTATTTCGACACGCCGGACCTCGTCCTACAAAAGGCCGGGGCCTCGCTTCGTATCCGGGAGCACAAGGGCCGGCGCATCCAGACCCTAAAGCGCGGTCGCGGCCTCGTGCGTGAGGAGCACGAGGCGCCGATCGAGAGCCTGGCGCCCGATCCAGATCTGGAGCCGCTGCCGTCGATGCTGCCGGACGGCGCCATGTTGAAGCCGGCCTTCAATGTCCGGGTCAGCCGCCGCCAGCGGACCTTTCGCTACCGAGACGCCGAAATTGAACTGGCGCTTGACCAGGGCGAGGTCACCGGCGGCGATCAGCGCCGACCGATCTGCGAAGTGGAGCTGGAGCTGAAATCCGGGCCGCCTTCTGCGCTTTTCGCCTTGGCGCATGAGTTGTCGGCCGCCGCGCCCATCTACCTCACCTTCGATAGCAAGGCTGCACGAGGCCAGGCGTTGGTGGCCGGGGTCTCGATTGCGGAACGGAACAGCAAGGTCGAGATCGCAGCTGACGCCACCATCGGCCAGGCGTTTCAGGCCATCGCCCGGCAAGCGCTCAACCAGGTCGCCGCCAACGCGGCCGCCCTTCGACTCGAGGCTGAGCCGGAGGTTGTTCATCAGCTAAGGGTCGGTGTTCGCCGTCTTCGCAGCGCGCTCGCCACCTTCAAGCCCCTGCTGGAAGGCGGGGCAGAGGAGACCGTGGCGGCGGAGCTACAGTGGCTTGGTCGCGCCTGCGACGCAGCACGCAACCTCGACGTCTTCGCCGATGAAACCCTGAAGCCCGTAGAATTGGCCGCCAATCCCCCCTCGGGCATCGATGCGCTTCGCCAGGCGGTTGATGCTGCGCGAAGCGCGGCGTGGGTCAAGGCCGCCGAGGCCGTGTCTTCCCAACGCTTTCGCGCACTGATGATTGATGCCGCCGCTTGGGTGGAGACGGGCGACTGGCGACTTGGCCACGACGCCGCAGCCCCGCTCAAGCCGTTTGCCAGGTACGCTCTGGGGCGTCATCTGAAAAAAGTCCGAAGCAAGGGCCGGGACGCGTGGAACGGTGACGATGCTGCGCGTCACCAGCTGCGCATCCATGCCAAGAAACTGCGCTATGCCGCCGAGGCCTTGACGAGCGTCTTCGGCGAGAAGCGCGCGGGGCGCTATCTGCGCCACCTGAAAGACCTGCAAGAATCGCTGGGGACGCTCAACGACCTCGCCACCGCCGAGCCGATGATCAAGATGCTCGCTCTCTCGACCGACGCTGCTTTCCTGGCGGGAGAGTTGGTCGGTCTGAAGACCGCGGCAAAGCCCAAGCTCATGGCCCAAGCCGCCAAGGCGCTGGAACGTCTGGAAGCCGCCAAACCATTCTGGGGTTAATAGTCACATAAAGAAGTCTTTATATGATTTCTTGCTTGTGGCCACGCTGGTGGTTATAGAGCCGCCAACCCAATCCAAACTCCGATCCCTCAGAGGACTGAAATGACCGACTACATCGTCAGGGACATCACGCTTGCCGATTTCGGCCGCAAGGAACTCGATATCGCCGAAACCGAGATGCCGGGCCTGATGGCCGTGCGCGCCGAATTCGGCAAAGATCAGCCGCTGAAGGGCGCCCGGATCGCAGGCTCCCTGCACATGACGATCCAGACGGGCGTCCTGATCGAGACGCTGCAGGCCCTGGGTGCGGACGTGCGTTGGGCGTCCTGCAACATCTTCTCGACCCAGGACCATGCCGCCGCAGCCATCGCAGCCAAGGGCACGCCGGTCTTTGCGACCAAGGGCGAGAGCCTGCTTGAGTACTGGGACTACGCACACAAGATCTTCGAGTGGTCGGACGGCGGCTATCCGAACCTGATCCTCGACGACGGCGGCGACGCCACCCTGCTCTGCGTCCTGGGCCCGAAGGCCGAGAAAGACCCGAGCCTCCTGAACAATCCGCAGAATGAGGAAGAAGAAGCCCTCTACGCGACGATGAAGTGTTACCTAAAGGAAAAGCCCGGCTTCTATTCGGCCATCCGCGACGCGGTTAAGGGCGTGTCCGAAGAGACCACGACGGGCGTTCACCGCCTCTATCAGATGTCCGAGCGCGGCGAGTTGCCGTTCCCTGCGATAAACGTCAACGACAGCGTGACGAAGTCGAAGTTCGACAACCTCTACGGCTGCCGCGAGAGCCTGGTGGACGCGATCCGCCGCGGCACCGATGTCATGCTCTCCGGCAAGGTCGCCGTGGTGCTGGGCTATGGCGACGTGGGCAAAGGCTCGGCGGCCTCGCTCCGCAACGGCGGCGCGCGCGTCATTGTCACTGAGATCGACCCGATCTGCGCGCTTCAGGCCGCTATGGAGGGCTACGAGGTCCAGACCATGGAAGATGTCGCCGCCAAGGCCGATATCTTCGTCACTGCTACCGGCAACAAAGACGTTCTGACCGTCGACCACATGCGGGCGATGAAGAACAACGCCATCGTCTGCAATATCGGCCACTTCGACTCAGAAATTCAGGTGGCCGGTCTGAAGAACTTCAAGTGGGACAAGATCAAGGATCAGGTCCATCACATCGAGTTCCCGGACGGCAAGAAAATCATCCTGCTGTCCGAAGGCCGCCTGGTGAACCTCGGCAACGCCACGGGCCACCCGAGCTTCGTCATGAGCGCGTCCTTCACCAACCAGACGCTGGCCCAGATCGAACTTTGGACCAATGGCGGCAAATACGAGACCAAGGTCTACACCCTGCCCAAGCACCTCGACGAAAAGGTCGCCATGCTGCACCTGGGCAAGCTGGGTGCGAAGCTGACGGTCCTATCGAAGGATCAGGCCGACTACATCGGCGTTCCGACCGCTGGTCCGTTTAAACCGGACCACTACCGGTACTAAAGCCAAGGTTGTAGGGATGGCGTCATGCCCTTGGCGCTCATCCTTTCCTCCTTTGTGGCAGCCAACCGGATTGGCGGCGCGGCGCAACAGTACGTGTTGGCCGCGCACCACATCGATCCGGTGCTCGTGCCGACGGTCATGCTGGGCCGAAGCCCTGCAAAGGGCGCCCACGGCCAGACCACGCCACCCGAACTCTTCGCCCAAATGCTGGCTGACGTGGAAGCCGACGCCCTCTTCGGGTTGGTCGACCTTGTCATCACGGGCCACTTCTCGTCCGCCGAGCAAGTCGAGATCGCCGCAGCCGCCCTTGCTCGCATAAAGGCTGCCGCCGATCGGGCGCCGGTCGTCGTTGTCGATCCAATCCTCGGGGATACGCCAAAGGGTCTTTACGTCAGTTCGGAAGTCGCCGAGGCCGTGAGTTCGCGCCTCGTCCCGCTCGCCGACTGGATCACACCGAACCTATGGGAGTTGGGACACCTGACAGGCGCTACGATCAAGGACGCTGCCGGTGCGGTTGCCGCTGCACGCCGCCTCGGAAAGCCCGCGCTGATCACGTCTACCCCATCGGGCGAGGGAGAAATTGGGCTGCTGCTGGTTGATTCCGCCGAAGCTGTCCTCTTCGCCCACCCTCGCCTGGCCCATGCTCCTAACGGAACCGGAGATCTAGTGACCGCAAGCTTTGGCGCCGGCCTAATCGAGGGACTAGCGCCTCTGGCCGCCGCCGAACGCGCCGCGCGCGCGGCCAGTGAGGCCGTCCAGGCTGCCCAGGATTGGCGCGCGCCGGATCTCCCGATCATCGCCTTAGGAGAACGGTTGGTGCGCCCAACCGCGCCATTGCGCATAGAGCGCCTCCAATAAGATCGGCCATGACCCGCAGCGCAGCCAGGCTGATTGTGGAAGGGCGGGTTCAGGGGGTGGGTTACCGCTGGTGGGCCGTGGAGAAAGCTAGGCGCCTTGGGCTCGACGGTTGGGTGCGCAACCGCACCGACGGCTCAGTTGAGATCCTGGCGATCGGCGAGTCCAGCGTCATCGAGCGCCTAGCGGAAGTTTGCCGCGAAGGGCCACTCGGCTCCTCGGTGCGCCAGCTCAGGATCAAGGCGAGCGAGGACGATGGCAGCGCAGGGTTCGAGCAACGGGCGACCGCCTGAGGCGGCGCCAGGCTGAAGCCTCCAGGGCCGGCCTCAGAACCGAGCGAAGCCCGCGTCCCTGACACCTAGATTGGACTAGCCGACTCCGACCTGTGTGGTGCTTCTCAGGCGGCAAGGGTCCGAGGTTCTGCTGTCGCCAGAGGACGGTCGGTGATCCGTGGCGTTGGGTAGGGTCGCGCACCCTGGGCCGCGACCATGCCGCTCGCTATAGAGATGGCCTGACTTGGGGGTTTCGATGGTCGAGATCGCGGGCTATGCGCCCACTCGTTTCGCCGCTGTGAAGGACATCTTCGCCGCCAATTTCGAAGCGGGCGAGGAGCTTGGCGCGCGCTTCACCCTGGTGGAGGCGGGCGAGACGGTTCTGGATCTTTGGGCGGGACATGCTGACCGCGCCCGGACCAAACCCTTTGACGAACGTACGCTCACGCCCGTTTTTTCGACGACTAAGGCGCTGGCCGCCCTACTGATCGCGCGCCTGGTCGACCAGGGAAAGCTCGACTACGGTCAGGCCGTCGCCTCGGTATGGCCGGACTTCGCCGCCGCAGGTAAGGCTTCGATCACTGTCGAACAATTGATGTCACATCAGGAGGGCCTGTCGGGCTTTCCTGACCCCATGGAGCCGTCGCTATGGTTCGACTGGGACGCCATCTGCGCCAAGCTGGCGGCAATGGCGCCCTTGTGGCCGCCGAGTACGGCCAGCGGCTACCACCCGATCACGTTTGGCTATCTCGCAGGCGAGATTTTCCGGCGCATCGAAGGTCGGACCATGGGAACAGCACTTAGGGACGACCTGGCGCAACCCTTCGGGCTCGACCTCTGGATTGGCCTACCTGACAGCGAGTTCGACCGCGTCGCCGAGCTTCAGCGGCCCAGCGCACTTCCCGACTTCGGCCGTCACAACGAAGCCACGCGCGCAGCGTTCCTGACCCCCTGGTCGTCTCCAGCCGGTCGCGGCCAGGCCGACTGGCGGCGGATGGAGATCCCTTCCGCCAACGGCCATTGCACTGCCGAGGCCTTGGCCCGGCTGATGGGCGCTTTGGCCAACGACGGCTGGCTTGATGGAGAAGACATCCTGTCACCCGCCCTGATCGCCGAGGCATCGCGCCAGCGGATCCGCGGCCAGGACCTCGTACTGCCCTTCGAGATGAGTTGGGGGGCTGGCTTCATGCGTAACGAAGTCGTCCATCCCTGGGGACCCGGCGCGCAGACCTTCGGCCATTCCGGCTGGGGCGGCTCCTGCGCCTTCGCCGATCCTGAACGCCGGCTGGGCGGCGCCTACGTCATGAACAAGCAGTCGACCGATCTGCTCGGTGATCGACGTCCAAGGCGGCTGATCGAAGCGGCGTACGCCACGCTTTAGTCCGTCGGCCCGCTGACGGCTCGGTAGCGGTGGACCGGCGGCGGCATGGGCGAGTTGGGGCCCTTGACGCTCTTCCAGATGATCTCGTTCAGCCGGTGCATCGGAGCTTCGTCGGCTTCCGCGAAGTTCATCTTGGCGCTCTCGCGGGCCCCGTAGGCCGTGGGCGGGTTCATCTCATTGACGTTCCATTGCGTCGGCAGACCCTTGAAGGGCGCCAGGTCGGGCGTCACGCCGAACGCGGCGTAATAGGGCGTGGCAGCGGCGTCGTACTGACTGAGCGGCGGCATACCCAGCAGCAGTTCAATCGAGCGAACCATCGAGCTCGTTGTGTAGAGCGTCGAGTCGACCATGCCGCGATGGATATAAGGGCTGATGACCAGGCAGGCCGTGCGGCGTGCATCGACGTGGTCGGGACCATCCTGAGCGTCGTCTTCCATCATGAAGATCGCCATCTCCGGCCAATATCGGCTGTGCGTCAGTCGTTCGACCATCTGGCCAAGCGCGAAGTCCTGATTGGCGACCATGGCGCGCGGACTGAACGACTTCGGGTCTGTCCCGTGCGTGTGGTTCTCCTGCATCGACATGACGACGTAGTTCGGCAGGCGCTTTTCGGGGTCCTTGGAGTCGAAGTTCGCCTCATAGGCTGAGAACTCCTCAAGGAAGACCTTCGCGTTCTCGGTGTCGCGCACCCGGTTCTGCAGGTAGTTCGGCGAGACATGGCCGATCAGGCCGTTCGCGCCCGGTACGCTGCTCATCGGCTCGCCTGTGGAGGCCCGCGTCGCATACTCGCCATAGCTGCGATAGGTGAGCCCTTTGCGTCGGGCAGCGTCCCAGAGGTAGCCGCTGGACGGCATATAGGCGAGCGAGCGGTTCTGCGCCTGGGCATGCCCGCCATAGTTGGCCGGCCAGGACTTTTCGTTCTGATCGGTGGCGTAGGCCGCATTGGCCCAGGAGTGGCCGTCCTGGCTGACGTCTCCGTCGGCATAGCAGTTGTCGAAGGTCGCGAACTGCTCAGACATGGCGTGCTGGTTGGGCGTGATCTGCCGCCCGAAGATTGCCAGGCGCGGATCGCCGTTGGTGCGCGGCAGGTCGCCGTAGACCTGATCGTAGGTGCGGTTTTCCTTGATGATGTAGACGATGTGCTTGATCGGTGAGCCGGCGCCCACCGTGCTGGGAATGATCGAGGGCATGGCCGCTGGCCGCGCAGCCGTCAGCAAGGCGTCGTTGTAGGGCGTGTTGGCGTAGACCTGGCGCGTGTAGTGGGCGATCCGAGCCTGAAGACCCGCCAGCGGCAGGCGCTCGACGCTGCTTCGTTGCAGCGTCTTGATCGTCTCGTCGCCGTTGAACTTCGAGGCCAACGGGCTAGTGGGTCCCTTAAGCGTGGCGTGGCCTTCTTCGCCCTTGGTCGCGCCGACATAGAGCGCGTTACCCGCCTCTGCGACGGCCAAGGCCGATGGATACCAGCCGGCCGGGATGAAGCCCGCGACGGTGCTTGTCTCGCGCTTGTGAATGTCGACTACCGCCACGTCATTGTTGTCGGCGTTGGCCACGAACAGCAGCTTTCGCTTGGCATCGAAGGCGAGCGAATTCGGCGTCGATCCTTCCGGCGCCTTCGGCGTCAGGGCGACTGAGATGGTCTCCAGGACTGCGAGCGTTCGCGTGTCGATTACATAGACCGTGTTCTCGTTGGAGCAAGCGACGAATAGCCGTCCATCGGGCGTCAGCACCATGTCGTTGGGGTTGAAGCCGACCGGGATCGTCTTGACGACCTTCAGGCCAGCAACATCGACGACGCTGACGGTCTTCTCGCCCCAGTTGGAAACGAAGAGCCGCTTGCCGTCCGGCGTCAGCGCCAGCTCGTAGGGACTGATGCCAACTCGGACGCGTTTTTTGATCTGGCCAGACCTTGCGTCGAAAGCCACGACGTCCGTGGCCGCCATGGAGGTCCCGCGGTTGGCCGCCCAGACCAGATCGCGCTTCGGATCGGCGAGCACGCCCGACCACCAGGTCTTGTCCATCGGGACCGTATCGTCCGTGAAGGTCGCGACCGGTTTGGGATTAAGCCGGCCGTTGCGGTAGGCCAGGGCATAGACTGGCGCGAGCGAGGCCTCGACCTTCTTCTCCCCGTTGGCGTTGCCGCCCGAGACGAAGAGGGTGTGACCATCGCCCGACCAGGCCAGGCCAAGCCACGTGGTCTTGAGCGGCACTTCCTGGACCACCTTGTGGGTTTTGGCGTCAAGGACGCTGAGGCCATGGGGCAGGTAACCCGAATGCCCCGCGACAATCACCTTGCCGTCCGGGGACAGAACCATCTTTAAGACGAGGTCGTTGAGGTCAGCGACCTGTTTGCCTGCAGGTGTGATCCGCCAGCCATTTGGCAAATCGAAGCCGCCGCTGCTCAGCGGGCCTGGCAGCGCCGTGGTGGCCTCTCCGATCGGTCGCGGTTTGGGCGCAGGCTCTGCAGCAAGCGCGGTCACACCAAGGGAGATCACCAACCCTGCAAGCCAGAGTGATGGGTATCGGCGCATGCGGCAGCTCCACCTCAAACCTTGACCTTAGCGCGTCGAGCTTGCGCGTCTCAAGACGCGCGCGCAACGCATGCACCAGATCCACAAGGCCACGGCTCTGCGTGCGAATTGCAAAGGCTTGATGACGGTCGCTGCGTGGGCGAGCCCCGTGCCCCCGGGCCTTCGCTATTGCGCGGGTTCGACGAGCTCGGTTGCCCTTAGCTCAGGGCGTGAGCGCTTGAAGGCGGCGTAGGCGAAGACGACCGCGCCGCCCCAGATGAAGACGAAAGAGACCGCCCTCAGCGGCGTGAACGCCTCACCCTGCATGACCCCGATCACAAAACCACTGGTGGGACCTAGGAACTGCAGGAAGGCCAACGACGACAGCGGAATGCGGCGAGCCGCCCACGAGAACAGAACCAACGGCACTGCCGTGAAGGGACCGCAGGCCAGCAGCCAGGCCGTTGCCGGCAGGCTCTTGCCCAGGTGTCCTGCGCCAGTGTGCTGGAGCCAGGCCACGTAGGCGAGGCCAAACACCGCCAGCACCAGGCACTCGATCAGAAGGCCGGTCTGGGCTGAGGCCGCGACGCGTTTGCGTAGAATGCCGTACCCGCCAAAGCTGAAGGCCAAAGCCAGGGAAACCACCGGCAGTCCGCCGGCGGCCGCGGCCTGCACTGCGACGCCCAGGACCGCCAAGCCGATGGCGATGTAGCCCAGCCGGTCGATCTTCTCGTTGAAGATCAGGGCGCCGGCGGCCATGCCGAGGAGCGGATTGATGTAGTAGCCAAGTGCGGTCTCCAGCACCCGGCCGGAATTTACCGCCCAAAT
>JAYUBY010000548.1:0-2984 GCA_043740635.1 Alphaproteobacteria bacterium | reverse complement strand
TGCCAGCATCATCGCCTGGTCGGACGAGATTTCGCGGATCACCTTGCCGGGCGCGCCCATGACCAAGGAATTGTCAGGGATCTCCTTGCCTTCGGTGATTAGACAGTTTGCACCAATCAGGCAGTTCTTCCCGATCTTGGCGCCGTTCAGGATGATCGAGCCGATGCCGACCAGCGAATTATCGCCGATTGTGCAGCCGTGTAGCATCACCATGTGCCCAACCGTGACATTGGCCCCGATCGTCAGGGGCGAACCCGTGTCGGTGTGCAGGACTGAGCCGTCCTGGACGTTGGAGTTCTCACCCACGACGATCGGATCGTTGTCTCCACGTAGGGTAGCATTCCACCAGATGGACGCGTTCTTCCTGAGAATCACACGCCCCACAACCGAAGCACTGGGCGCAATCCAGTATTCGTCATCATTCGGCAATTCAGGCGTCACAATGCCCAAGTTGTAAACACTCATCCGCACACCCCGTTTCTTGCGACAATCGGATCGTTTAACATTTCAGAAACCAAGCTACCCTCATTCTAGTCGGGCGATTCGAGGGGGGGATAGCCCTCCTGAAGTCCGCTGCGGGGCCGAATTTCGGTTCCGTGTCTCGCGCTGGACGGAGTTGATGGCGCTGAGTGTGTTGTCCCCTCGGATCCTCGGATCCGGACCGGCATCCCGGGAAGAGCCACCCGGAATGACTCTGGGTCGCGCACGCTACCTGCTTCGATTCACCCCGACCACCCAAAGGGCGCTCCATGGCGGAGACGCCCTTTTTTCTTGCCCCCACGGAGGCTTTTGATGACCAAGCGAGCCCTGAAGCGACAGCTGCGCGAAGGCGCGTTTGACGCCGGACAATTTGCTGGTGACGATAAAATCCGTCGGCTTCCGCTCGATCGCGACCGGGGTTGGTCCCCGCTCGCCCATCACAACTCCAATGACGAGCGCGACCAGGGCTACCTCAAGACGATCAAGGCCAAATCCCCGGGCCAGGAAGAGCTGATCAAGGCCATCGACGACAAGAACCTCGTGATGGCGCTGGGCCCGGCGGGCACCGGTAAGACTTATCTGGCCATCGCCAAGGCCGTTGAAGCTCTGGAAAGTGGCAGCGTCGGGCGCATCGTCCTATCGCGTCCTGCGGTAGAGGCCGGTGAGAGCATCGGATACCTACCGGGCGACGCCGAGGACAAACTCGCGCCCTATCTGCGCCCGCTTTACGACGCGCTGTCGGATCGCTTGAACATGAAACGAGTCCGGGCCCTGATGGCTGAAGGCGCCATCGAGATCGCCCCGGTCGGATTCATGCGCGGTCGCACGCTCAACAACGCCTTCATCGTCATCGATGAGGCGCAGAACTGCACATACACGCAGCTCAAGATGCTGCTCACCCGCCTGGGGTGGCACTCTACCATGGTGGTCACCGGAGACCCGGACCAGTCGGACCTTCTGCCGGAATTCTCGGGCCTGAGGACCGTCGCCCAAAAGCTAGAGGCCATCGGCAACATCGCCGTCGTCCGCCTGGCCGACCGCGACATCGTTCGCCACCCGCTGGTGGCCGAGATGCTGGGAGTTCTCTAGTTCAATCTGACCTTCTCCCTTGTGGGATAAGGTCCTAGTCAACGCCTGACGGGTCAGGGATCGCGGACTTCCCGCGCGATCCCGGTCCGTTCAGCGCCTTGCATGATACCTCTCAGCCGGCCTGTTGAGCAGCCGACCTCGTCCACATCAGAGTGGGCTTGATCGCGCATGACTTGCTCTATAGATAGTTAGATAACCTAACTATCTGAGCGCTTTTTCCTTGCCCCCATCCTCGTCCGAAGACCTCGACGTCTCCGCCCTCGCGGAATCCTTGCGCGGACCCCTGTTGCGCGTTTCTCGAAAGCTTCGTCACGAAGCGCAGAAGGTCGGGCTTTCAGCTCAGGACGCCCTCATCCTTGGCCACATAAAGAAGAACCCGGGAGTTGGCGTGAGCGAACTCGCCGAGTTCGATCAAATCTCGCGGCCGACCATGTCGAGCCATGTCAAACGCCTGGAGGCCTCCGGGTGGCTCAGCCGCACGGACCACACCGAGGACCGCCGTCGCTCCGGGCTGACGGTGACAGCCGCAGGCCATCGCAAGATCGAGGCGCTTCGACGTCATCGCAACGACTGGCTGGCCGCGCGGCTTGTTCGCCTGTCGCCGAGCGAACGCGAGGCCCTGATGGCTGCAGCTGCCCCTTTGCTCAAGCTCGTGAGCCTCGTCGCATGAATACCCGGGCCGAAGAGATTTTGGAGACCGCCGTCCTCGACGAGGGCGGCGCCGATGCTGCGGCGGTCCTCAACGAAGGCCGCGACGCGAACGATCGACGACGGAATCACATCTGCCGTGACCCAGAGTAACCGTTATCACGCGACCAAAGCCGTTCTCGTGTGGTTGGCTAAAAGGAAGTTGTTAAAGGTCATCACCAAAGGCGATGACGCCACGTTTCCGAGAAATGCGTTTCCAAATTCTCATGGTGAGCGCAAGGGCGAAAGCCCAATCCCAAAACGCCAAAGGCAAGCCTTTGCGGCGGCTGTCAAAACTGGTTATGCCCATATTCGCACCTGATGCCGAGCCTACTTCGCTGCTGCTGTCATATGCAGTTCTGATCATTGCTCTGCACACAGGTCGGAACACGGTGCCATTGCTTGAAATGGACGTTGACTGCCTGCGCCCCCACCCCAAGGACAAACTGGAGTTTTTGGTTGTCTACAAACGTCGCAGTCGAGCAAACTCAAAGGTCGTCTTGGGAGCGGAAAAATCGATTGATTCCACACCAACGGTGTTTCCGTCGGTTGCCCGCTTAATACGCCGAGCGATCGAGTTCACCGAAGATTTGCGCGAAGAAAGCCTTGACCACAAGTCGACGATGGTCTGGCTGTATCGCAGCAAGAGCGGCCCTCGACAAGGCGAGGTTTGGGCTTTGAGTGCCAGCATGGTTGCTGACGCGGTGAAAAAGCTTGTCAAACAATTC
>JAYUBY010000547.1:0-1576 GCA_043740635.1 Alphaproteobacteria bacterium | reverse complement strand
CGCCCACACCGATCAGGCGCTTATCGCCCGAGCAGAACTCGGCGATGCCTCGATTCAACGCGCGTGCGCCTCCATACTTCACCTCCATGTCCTGCGAGGGCATGAACTGCGAGCCGGCGAAGGTCGTGAACACCAGCTGACGCGTAAAGCCGAGGTCATCCAGCGCTTTCGTCCGCTCGTTCGGGTTCATCGCGCCGTAGGCAGCCCAGCCCTTGGGTCCCTCGACGACGTTGACCGCGATTTCGGCTGTAGCCGCCGCGTCGCTCTGGCGAGCGAGCGCGCGCTCTATGGCCTTGGCCGCGCCGGACCCGCCGGCTTCCAGCCGCATGCTGATCAGGCGGTCGCGTATGCCGGCGTCAGCGTAGGACGGAAGCCAGTCCAAGCTTTCCATGATGTGGCTGTCGGCGTCGTTGATGACGCGGCCTTGAGCATAGGCCATCTTCGAACCTCCCGTATGTTTTGCGGAATCTTGCGCTCGATCGTGGCGGTCGCCAAGGGCCTAGGAGGCTACACGGCTCGATCGTGCCTGCGGGGCCAAGGCGAGCACGCCAGGACGATATACCCCAGGACATAGGCGGTCGCTGTGCCCAGAATCGCGATCGCCACGACTGCTGGAACCGGCAGAGCCGAGGCGATGGCATACCCCAACCCGCCAATCATGAACGCCCTGCCGCCAGTGCGCAGGACTGACTGCATCCATATAGCTCTAGCGGGGCTGCGGAAATCCCCCAGCATCTTGGGCATGAAGTTGGCATAGGTCACGAGCGCCAAGCCCACGATCACCTGCGTCGCTCGCACCGCGACCTGCGCGCCGACGACGTTGGCGTGGACAGCATATTCGAGGCCGAAGGCCACAGCCAAGTACCCGGCGCTTAAGACGAGCGCGATGAAAATGTCTCTGCTGCGGAACATGGCGTCACTTCCCTCTTCAGTGCGAGAGTTTCGTGTCTCGACGGCTTGGCTGCATCAGCCGCAAGGCTGAAGGCCCCGACAAAGCCCAGCAGCGCATCCTCCAGCACCGAGAGCTTGAGGCGATAGATCATCGTCTTTCCCACCTTCTGCACGTCGACGAGGTCGGCTTCTCGAAGCACCGCGAAATGGGCGGACATGGTCGGTTTGGATACGGGAAAGTGCTCCGCCAGCTCGCCGGCCGTCATCGGCCGCATACGCAGGAGTTCCAGCACATGACGTCGCGTAGGATCAGCGAGAGCTTTGAAGACCAGGTTCATTTGTTGTTATTTAGCTAAACATCGAACTGATGTCAACCGAGGCGCTGGAGAAACCGCGAGTTAAGGCCAAATGGGCTAGGCGTCTCGTGATCGGAGGCGCGCGCTTGCCATTCAAACTGCACCGGCTGCTGGGATTTGCGTTCGCCAGCGCCGACCTCTTGGTCGAAGTGTCGCCTAAGAAGGACGTGATCACCTTCGCGCAGGGCGACAGCGAAGTGCTGTCCGGTACGCCGGAAACCCCGCTCCTGGGGCGAGCCTGGCACGAATTTGTCGATGCGGATGATCGCCGGATGGTGGCGTGCCTTCTCGAAGGTCTTGAGCCGGGTCGCCGCGCGGGCCCGGTCGTG
>JAYUBY010000546.1:0-9679 GCA_043740635.1 Alphaproteobacteria bacterium | reverse complement strand
CCTGGTAGGGTCGCCGCGCGTCGCGCTCAACCCCTCGGTCTCGAGCATCCACGACCCGGATCGCGCCAAGGCCCTCGGCTTCCGCGGCGCGGCGGTCGGCGGCAATCTGCATCTCGACATCTTCGCGCCCCTCTTGGTCGAGGCCTACGGGCCGGCGTGGTTCGAGACGGGTGCGCTGTCGCTCTACTTCCTGAACATCGTGATTTCGGGCGAACCCGTACAGGCGGTGGTCGAACAGCCGGCGCCGCCCGGCGCCCAGACGCATATCCACGCCCGCAGCCCGGGGGAAGCTGGGCTCCGGGTTTGCGAGGGCACGGCCTCCCAGGGCGATCACACCCGGTCTGACCTCTCGACGCGCGATCTCAAGACCCGCGGCGCCTCGGCGCTCCGGCTCCTGAAAGGGGTCGCGCCGGGCCAGGACCTTGGGCGCGCCGAGATGGCGGTCACCCTGGAGGAGCAGGAGGCCCTGATCGCGAGCGGCGTGAACAACGAGCCGATGGACTGGTACCGCGGAGCCTCTCCCTGGGGCGGCCCGATTGCCTCGGTGGGCGGCACGGCGGCGCTGATGTATCGGTTCCTGACTGGCGACGGGGTGCGGCACCGCCACGATCGCATCTCGCCGCACATCGGCGATGCGTCGGCGATGTTCGGCGCCTTCGAGATCGCCTACGAGCGCGGGCCGGTGTTCCTCGACCGCCCCTATCGTGTGGAAGGACGGGTCGTCGGCGTGGGCGAAAGCCCCAAGACAGAGTACCTGTGGTGGGACGCCACGGCGTCCGACGAAACTGGCGCCATCGTCGTGCGGATGCGACACCTCTTCCGGTTCATCAAGGCCAGTTCGAGTCTTTATGGCGAACTTTAGGACGTGCGCCGGCGTTGTCAGCGCAAATGAATCAGGCTGCGCTTCTTCCCCGCTGCTCCCCGAATTCCGGGCAGCAACGATCATTTAGCTAGAAAATTCAGAAGAAGACCTGGCCGCCGACATCATCTTTGTGCGCGTTTTGCCTTACCAAAGGGCTAATAACTGCCCGCGGAAAGTTTGGGCTGACAGTGCCGACGTACATCATCACCACCAACCGGATCACCTCCGGCGAGGAGTCGAACCAGCGGAACGGGTCGTGGGTCTTTCTCTGACGGGCCATTTCACCCGCCTAGACCGCGGCCTCTTACTGGCCGGTGCATTTGAGCTGACACTGCCCGGGCGGGCCATTTCACCCGCCTAAACCCTAGCCCTTACTGGCCGGTGCATTTTCAACTGACAATGCCCCCTGCTGGGCTAACGAGTGCCGGTTAGCGCGCCATGAATTTGCTCTGACAACACCCTCGCAGGCGATGAGAGTCCGCTGTGGGTCCAGGCTGTGTAAAAACTCAGGCCGCGAGAACTTCAGCGCAACAATTTGCCTGAGATAGCCTCCCCCGGACCGGCGAGCGCAAAGCGCATCTATCAGCAGCGCGAACCTGGGTGGAATATTGCGCCGGATTTTCCTCCGCGCGAGTTTTTACACGGCCTCGGTCGATCTTCCCCCT
Source organism: Alphaproteobacteria bacterium (assembly GCA_043740635.1). GTDB lineage: Bacteria > Pseudomonadota > Alphaproteobacteria > Caulobacterales > Caulobacteraceae > Phenylobacterium. The sequence goes on along the minus strand of JAYUBY010000546.1, from coordinate 8,152 downwards.
TGGTTGCCGCTGGAGATCGGACATTCCGCAGCGACGTGGCCGAAGGCTGACACCACCGGTTGAGTATAGTCAATCAAACCCACTCTACGTTCGTGATCTCGTACGCTTTTAAGCCACCGGGACTGCTCACCTCGACGAGGTCACCGGTCTCCTTGCCGATCAGCGCGCGGGCGATGGGAGAGGTGATCGAAATGCGGCCCTTCTTCACGTCGGCCTCATGCTCACCGACGATCTGGTAGCGGGCCTGTTCCTCTGTATTTTGGTCGATCACGGAGACGGTGGCGCCGAACTTGATCTGGGTTCCGGACAGCTTGGTGACGTCAATGACCTGCGCGCGCGCGATCATGTCGCCGATCTGAACAATCTGTCCTTCGATCCACCCCTGGCGATCCTTCGCTGCGTGGTACTCGGCGTTCTCCTTCAGATCACCATGGAGGCGCGCCTCCCCGATAGCGACGGTTACGGCGGGCCGCTCGATCGTCTTGAGCCGCTTCAAATCGTCGTCCAGGGCGCGATAGCCCTGAACCGTCATAGGCACTTTATCCATGGCGATTGGTGACTCGCGTTCGCTTTAGAGGAAGCTCGGGAGAACTCGGACGGCAGGCGCGCACGGGCGCGACGAGATAGGGATGCGCCCTAAGTGTCGAGCTAGCCCAGGGGCCCTTAGGTCTTTCCGAGGTAGTCCTTCTTGCCCACCTCGACGCCGTTGTGCCGCAGGATCGCGTAGGCCGTGGTCAGATGGAAGTAGAAGTTCGGCATGGCCTGCTCGAGCAGATACGGCTGGCCTTTGACCACGGTGCTCTCACCACGCCGTATCAAGGTGATTTCGCGGTCCTCTGAACCGTCGATCTGCTCGGCAGCAAACTGGCCAATAAAGGTGACGGTCTTCTCCACCCGACCAATCAGCTCAGGAAAGGTCGCCTCATCTTCCGGCCACGCCGGTGGTTCCTCACCTGCCAACCGCGCCACCGCCCCCTTGGCGAAGTCGGTACAGATTTGAACCTGTCGGGTGAGCGGGAACATGTCGGGATAGAGCCTGGCCTGCAGCAGCGCGGCCGGATCGAACCCTTGCGAAACCGCGCGCGCTTCCGCCTTGCGCATCACCGTGGTCAGCCCTTCTAGACCCTGGATGAAAACCGGTGCCGAGGCCTGATACATGCAAAGCGTCATGGTGGCTCCTTGGGGCGTGAAATCGACCCGCCGCGGAGGTCTATAGCCTGGGGCCGAGAATGTCGCGGACCACGCGGCCGCCCAATCCACGAACAAATTTGCTGCCTATCTCCCGTGACCAGCAGCTATAGCGACTCTGTTACCGGCTTTCGGGACAGCGATTCCGGAGGTGGTGATCCCCCTTCAGCTCTCCTCGACAATTCTGCCCGCGTCCGGTGTTGATGGCATTGCGACGTTCTTGGAGGCGACGGGATGAGTGGTGTGCTGGTTATCGGCGCCGGTGGCGTGGGGTCGGTCGCCGTCCATAAAATGGCGATCAACCCGGAACTGTTCTCGCACATCACCCTGGCCAGCCGTCGGGTGCGCAAGTGCGACGCGGTCGCTGCGTCCGTCAAGCAACGCTCCGGCGTGATCATCGCCACGGCGGCATTGGACGCCGAAGATGTCGCCGCGACCACCACCCTGATCGCGGCGGTGAAGCCCGAGGTCGTGGTCAATCTCGCCCTGCCCTACCAGAACCTCGCCATTATGGAGGCATGTCTCGCGGCCGGCGTGAACTACCTCGACACCGCCAATTACGAGCCGCGCGACGAGGCCCGGTTCGAATACAGCTGGCAATGGGCCTATCACGAGCGGTTCGAGGCGGCTGGGCTAACGGCGGTGCTGGGCTGCGGATTCGATCCAGGCGTGACCTCGGTCTTCACCGCCCACGCCCGTAAGCATCTACTCGACCGGATCGACACGCTCGACATCCTGGACTGCAACGGCGGCGACAACGGCCTGCCCTTCGCCACCAACTTCAATCCCGAGATCAACATCCGCGAGGTCACCGCGCCCTCGCGCTACTTGGAGAATGGGGCCTGGGTCGAGGGGCCGGCGCTGGCCCACAAGCAGGTCTTCGACTTCGACCAGGTCGGCCCGCGGAACATGTACCTGATGTACCACGAGGAGCTGGAGTCGCTGGCCCGATTCTACCCGGAGATAAGGCGCATCCGGTTCTGGATGACCTTCGGCGAGTCCTATCTCCGGCACCTGGAGGTGCTGCAGAATGTCGGCATGACCCGGATCGATCCGGTGATGTTCGAGGGCCGCGAGATTGTGCCGCTGCAGTTCCTGAAGGCCCTGTTGCCGGAGCCCGCGACGCTGGGTGCCGTGACGCGCGGCAAGACCAACATCGGGATCATCGCGACGGGCGAGAAGGCCGGCGCGGCAAAGACCGTTTATGTGCTCAACATCTGCGACCACGAGGCCGCCTATGCCGAGACCGGCAACCAGGCGGTGAGCTACACGACCGGCGTCCCGGCCATGATCGGCGCTGCGCTGATGCTGAGCGGCCAGTGGAAGGGAGAGGGGGTCTTCAACATGGAGCAACTCGACCCCGATCCGTTCATGGAGCTGCTCAACCGGCATGGGCTGCCCTGGCAGGTCAGGGACCTGGCCTCGCCGCTCGCATTCTGATTGATCCATGACCATGCAAACCCAGGCGGCCGGTCCAGGCGCATTCGCACGATTTGACCTAAGCCGCGTGCCGACCCCCTGCTTCGTGGTCGACGAGGCGGCCGTGCGGCGCAATCTGGCGGTGCTCAAGGACGTGGGCGACCGGGGTGGCGCCAGGGTCCTGCTGGCGCTGAAGGCCTTCTCGATGTGGGCGCTGGCCGATCTGGTGGGGTGCTATCTCGACGGCGTTTGCGCCTCGGGGCTGTGGGAAGCGAGATTGGCCCGCGAGCACTACCGCGGGCATCTGACCACCTATTCGCCAGCCTACCGGCTCGACGACCTGCCCGAAATCCTGCGGCTCTCTGACACCGTGATCTTCAATTCCCCGGCCCAGCTGGCGCGGTTCGGCGCTGCGATCGCGAAGGCGCGGGCCCAGGGCGAGATCTTCGACGTCGGCCTCCGCCTGAACCCGGAGCAGAGCGAGTGCGAGGTCGCCAAATACGATCCTTGCCAGACCGGCTCGCGGCTGGGGTTTCCGGTGTCGCAGCTCCGGCCGGAGCACCTGAAAGGCGTAGACGGACTGCATATCCACGTCCTGTGCGAGCAGGGGTTTGATCCGCTGCAGCGGATCTGGGAACGCCTTGAGCCGAAGCTCGAGGGTGTCCTGGGCCAGATGAAATGGCTCAATCTTGGCGGCGGCCATCACATCACCCGCGCCGACTACCGGCGGGAGGACCTGATCGCGCTGCTGCGCCAGATCGCGGCCCGCCATAGTCTGGAGGTCTATCTCGAACCCGGGGAGGCGATCGCGCTCGACGCCGGCGTCTTGGTCGGCGAGATCCTCGACGCCTTCGACAACGCCATGCCGGTCGCAATCACCGACATCTCGGCCACCTGCCACATGCCCGATGTGATCGAGGCACCCTATCGGCCGGCCCTGCTGAACGAGCGTGACGGCGGCGTCACGGTCCGGATCGGCGGGCCGTCCTGCCTGGCCGGAGACATCATTGGCGACTACATCTTCGACGCGGTACCGGCGCCGGGGACGCGCATCGCCTTCCTGGACCAAGCTCACTATACCATGGTCAAGACCACGACGTTCAACGGCGTGCCGCTGCCAGCGCTAGCGCTCTGGAACAGCGATACCGACGCCTTGAAGTTGGTGAAACAGTTCCACTACGAAGACTTTCGCAACCGGCTGTCTTAGGTCCTGTTGACGAAGTGCCGGACCCAGAGCCGGGTTGAGGCGATGAGGATGAAGCCCATGTAGCAGTCGGCGGGGGTGGAGCCAGTCTGACAGGGTCCGCGCTCAGGTCGCGTCGAAAAATGCCGGCTGCGCACTGACCGGATGCAGTCCTAGGGCAGGCGGCCGTAGATCGGCGGCGGCTCGGCGCGGATCGGGTCGCAGATGTCCGACCAGGACTTGGACGGCAGCGGCGCGTTCCGCGGGTCGACCTGTGGAAAGTCGTCGCCCAGGCCCGTTTGCTGCAGGATCTCGGAAAGCCGCCCCGGCAGGGCGCGAATGGCCCGGTTGGCGGAGCGGGCCTCGCCGAGGGCCTGGTAGAGCCGTCCCTCGGTTTCTGGGTCCAGCCGTCTGCCGGGCCCGGAGACAGTCTGCAGTGTTGTCCAGGCCGTATCGTCCAGTTCGAGCCTCCGCCGACCACCGTCGATGAAGCGATAGACGCGGCCGATCGCCTCCAGTTCTTCGGGCGAAAAGTGCGCCACGGCCTGGCCTGACTTCTGGGCGTCCCAGGCGTCCTGCAGGTAGGTCGGACTGATCGGCTGGCCGATGAAGCCCGTGGGCGGAAGCCGCCCGCTCTTGGATGCTTCGGCCAGGATGCCGCCCAGGTCGTCCAGGCGGCGATCAACGCAGTCGGCCTTTCCTGCCCGGCGCTGGGTCAGGCGGATGTTGCTGCCCAGTTCGTAGCGCAGCTCCTGCCGCGCCTCGGCGACCTCGTGGCGCCAGCGCAGGGCTTCGGCGACTTGCTCCGCCCCGAGCGCTGTCAGCACACCGACGACGATGATAAGATATTCCTTCAGGAACTCCCGCCACCCATGCCACGACTTCGGCTTGTGAATGTCCACGCGCCCCCCAGCGGATCAATCGCACCAGAGGCGATGCTGCCGGACTTCGCGCAGCGCGGCAACGGATGACTGGAGGCGCTGGCCCGGCCTCGCTAGGGTGGGGCATGGACATTTCGCTGAGCGATCCCATGACGTGGGTCGTCGTCATATTCGCGCCCGTGATCGTCGTGGCGCTGCGCTGGGCCATGCGTCGTCGGAAGGGAAGCGGCGAGGACTAGGCGCGCCCGGCCGGGGAACGATCATGCCTCCACGGTAGCCAAGATGGCGAGCTCACCGCGTCAGAAAGGGTCGGCAAAGCTCCGCCACCATAGGAATGCCGAACGCCTCCTTGGGCGTTGTCAGCGCAAATGATTCTGGCTGCGCTTCTTCCCCGCTGCTCCCCGAATTCCGGGCAGCAACGATCATTTAGCTAGAAAATTCAGAAGAAGACCTGGCCGCCGACGTCATCTTTGTGCGCGTTTTGCCTTACCAAAGGGCTAATAACTGCCCGCGGAAAGTTTGGGCTGACAGTGCCGGCCGGTGCATTTGAGCTGACAGAGCCGGATCGGCTACTATAACACCAACCGGCCTCACTCGGCCCTTGCCGGGGCCACCCCCGACGAGGCCTATGGGAAAATCCAGGCGTCGCCCTATCCGGGGCTCGCCCCGGATAGGGCCAACCCCGAGCACAAACTGGCGGCATGATCTGAACCTGAACCGACCTTAGCCAAGCCGCCATGCTGTGCGGACAACCGGCGCCACCTCACTATGTCCCGCAATGGTCGAGGTTCAGCAGACTTCGAAACAGGTGCGTCCGAGCCGTGCCAACAAGCGCCCTGCCATTGCCGCGTGCCATCGCGCCCCGCCCCTGGTCGGCACCCCGTTATCGTTTAACCAGGTCGCAAGGCCACGGAGCGAGCCCACCCCGTCGCGTCGGGCAGCGTTCACGGGTTCGCGCAGGCCATCGGCGTAGAGCTCTGCCCCGGCCCTATGCGCGGTGGCCAGCACCGCGCTGTTCGCCCCCAGCGTCACGCCACGCGCTTTCGCGGCTGCCAACGCGGCCGGAAGTTCGCAACGGGAGAGATGGGTCAGGACCTGTCTGAGCGCCAACGTCTCAGATGCGCCAGAAGTGAACATTGGCTCCGCTCCAGCAACGCGACATTCCAATCGGGACGCGAGGGGTTTGAGCGCCCATTGTGGACGGCGGTCCGCTGCAGATGGGGCTATGGTCCTGTCATGACCCAAACTTACAGGAACCTACCCCCGGTCGCAGACGGCGGAGCCGTGGTGATCACCGGCGCCGCCAGCGGCATCGGCCTGGCGGCCGCGCGGCGCTTTGCGGACCTCGGACTTCCCGTCGTCCTGGCCGATCAGTCCGGCGAGAAACTGCGGGCGGCGGAGACTTCTATTCGCGAGGCAGGTGGGCGCGTCGCCGCCGTGCCAACTGACGTGTCAAAGCCTTCCGACCTCGAGCGACTGAGGGACATGACGCACAGCCACTTTGGCGACGTAGGTGTGCTGATGCTGAATGCCGGAACCGGCGCTAACCCAGGCGCGACCTGGCAGAACCAGGACGCTTGGCGAGGCTTGATAGAGGTCAACTTCTGGGGTGTGCTAAACGGGGCGCAAGCCTTTCTGCCCGCCATGATTGAAAGGGGCCGCGCCGGATACGTGATCGCCACCGGCTCAAAGCAAGGCATCACTACCCCTCCGGGTAACCCGGCCTATAACGTCTCGAAAGCCGCCGTGAAGGCGTACACCGAAGCGATGCAGCATGAGTTGCGCAACACAGCCGGATGCCGCATCAGCGCCCACCTCCTCATCCCCGGCTTCACCTTCACCGGCATGACGGGCGGAGGCCTCGTCACCGAGAAGCCGCCCGCCGCCTGGACGGCCGACCAGGTGATCGAGTTCATGCTGGAGAGCCTCGGGCGAGGCGACTTCTATATTCTCTGCCCAGACAACGATGTGTCGCGTGAGACCGATGAGAAGCGGATGGCGTGGGCCATCGGCGACCCGATCGAAAACCGTCCTCCGCTATCTCGCTGGCATCCGGCTTGGCAGGAACGCTTCGCCGCGTTCATGGCGAGCCAGCCTAGCTGACGCTGGATCTCATCCCAGCAGCCGCGTCTGAGGAGCAGCTTCAGTGCGCCAACAACAGAAGTTGGGACCGTGCCGGAAACTCGTCGTTCAGCCCTACAAGGGTCCGGCGCGACGAACGGCAACTTGTCGCTGGGAGCCCAACGGTGAGAACCGACCCGAAACGGTATGAGAGTCAGCGTTGGGCGTGCGCCACACCATCGGACGCGCACTTCCCCTCCGCCTTTTGGGCAGTGGGTGTGAATCGGCGGCGAGAATTGACCCCCATCGCTCTAGCGATTTCAATTCGTTAGCGCGCCGATCGGCGTCGTGACCCCGCGCCGATTCACAAACTGAGGCGCTAAACGGAGGTCGGGCTCGAATCTACATGCGTTGCGGTATGCGACGCGAAGGTCGGCTTTGCGGTCCGGTCTTGAGGTCCGCCCCTGGCGCGATGCGGACGGGAGACCCGTGATCCTAGGCAGATGTGCTGAACGCGAGGGCTCCGATGCCGGGGTTGCTACGCCTCCGCCGCGATGGTTCGGAGCGCGCGCTCGAAGGCATCGGCGGGTTGGCCGCCGGAGATCAGGTATTTCTCGTTGATGATCACGGCCGGAACCGAGCTGATGCCTGCTTCATACCATTGGCGCTCCAGTGATCGGACGTGGTCGGCGAAACGACCAGAGGTCAGCACTTCGCGGGCCTTCACGGGGTCGATGCCGGCCCGCTCGGCGGCCGCGACCAGCACGTCGTGGTCGCTGGGGTTCTCGCCGCGGGTGAAATAGGCCTCGAACAGGGCGTGCTTGAGTGGCAGCTGACGGCCCTCCAGGCCCGCCCAGTGCAGAAGGCGATGGGCGTCGAAAGTGTTGTAGATTCGACTGTCAGGGGTGGTTGCGATGGTGAAGCCCACCTCGGTGGCGCGGGCGCGGATCTGCTCGCGGTTCGCCGCCGACTGCTCTGGCGTCGCGCCATACTTCTCGAAGACGTGCTCGCCCAGGTTCTGGCCCTCGGGCGGCATGTCGGGATTGAGCTCGAAAGGCTGCAGGGTGATCGTCGCTTCGACAAGGTTGCCGACCCGCGCCAACGCTTCCTCAAGCCCGCCCAGTCCAATGATGCACCAGGGGCAAGACACGTCGGAGACGAAGTCGATCTTTAGGGCTTTGGTCACGCGGTTGCTTCCGTGGCGAAAGAGGTCTCAGGATCTCTGCGTAGAGATAGCGGTCCGCGGGGGAATTCCAATGCATCTGCCGCCGATGAGGTGACGGATGTTGGCGCCCCGCCTTCCGGGTGACTAGGCTCCAGACGGTGCTGTCAGTCCAACGGCAACACGTCTCCGCCAGGGCGTAATGGCCCCAACCCCACACCTGGCTCTAGCCCATGACTGCGCGCCACTCAGCCAGGG
>JAYUBY010000545.1:0-14760 GCA_043740635.1 Alphaproteobacteria bacterium | reverse complement strand
CAGGAAGACTTGCCGTTCGTAGATTGAGGCTGGCGCACGGCGGCCCCGCGTGACTTGGGTCCCCTTCCACGTTTGGGGGAGGCGACCATGCCGCGTCCGATCCTTTTCGAGATCCACGCCGCCGATGCGCCAGGCGCAATCGCGTTCTACAGCGCGTTGTTCGGCTGGACCTTCACGCCGTTCGGCGACACCTATCACTTGATCAAGACCGGCGAGGACGGTCCTGGCATCGATGGTGGTCTGGTGCGGCGGATGGGCGAAAATCCAGACCCCAAGGAGCCGACGCCGGTGATAGCTTATGTTTGCACGGTCGGCGTCGATGACGTGGACGCCTATGTCGCCAAGGCGCTCTCGCTCGGTGGCGTCACAGCCGTGCCGAAGGAGGCGATTCCGGGTGTGGGCTGGCTGGCTTACGTCAAGGACACCCAGGGCAACATCCTCGGCCTGATGAAGAACGATCCGGCTGCTGCTTCAGCTTGATTGGCTGAATCAAGCTTGCCGCGCCGTACCTCCGGGTAAACTCAGAGCCATGAACGAAGAACCCGGCGTCCTGCTGGCCTTGCGCCTCCAGTCACGAGCCTGCCGCGCTGGTGGCTCACCCCTGAACGGCGACCTCCTTGAGAAGGCCGCCGAGGATTGGGTCGCGGGAGGATCAGTCCGGCGCCTAATGGTCCCTTGGGCTGAGGGCGATCTGAAGGCGCAATTCGATTGGGCGACACCTTTACGGCTGATCGGCGCACTGCACGAACTGGCGCTTTCGGGCGAGGACCGCGCGCTCGCCACGGCTTACGAGGCGCTCGATGCTGGGGCGATTTGGACTGCAGCTCAGCATTCCATGGTCGATCATTCCGCGCGCCTGTCAGAGTTCATGATCCACGAGCCGCAGACCAACGAGGTGCGTCGCTCGATCTGTCTGGTGGGTGGGTTCTTGGAGATCGCTAAAGCCACGAACCTGCCCATGCGATGCTTTGAGATCGCTGCAAGCGCGGGTCTGAATACCTCCTGGGATCGATACAGCTACCGGATGGGCGAGGCCGCCTGGGGTCATGCCGACGCCGCGTTGCACCTGGACACGGAATGGGCGGGGCCTGCGCCGCCGGTGGATGCTTCAGTCCGGGTGATTGCGCGGGCAGCCTGCGACCGACGGCCAACCAACCTGGCCGATCCTGACCAGAAGCGGCGGCTTTTATCATACATCTGGGCAGATCAGGTGGAGCGGATCGCCCGGATCCGCGCAGCGATCGACATCGCCTTGGCACGCGGCGTGGCCGTCGAGGCGGCCGATGCTGTCGACTGGACGCGGGCGCGCGTCGCACCGGCCGCTGGGGCTGTAACGGTCCTCTATCACTCGGTTTTCTGGCAATACATGCCAGAAGAGAGCCAAGCTGCGCTGCTCGCTTTGATCTGCGAAATCGGCGCGCAGGCCACCGAGGAAGCGCCCTTCGCCTGGCTCCGCATGGAGCCGGGCAAGGAGAATTTAATGGTGATGGAGGTGAGCCTGACGCTTTGGCCGGGTGGCCAGGAGCGACTTTTGGCCACCACGCACCCGCACGGCGCCTCGGTCCGCTGGCTAGCCGGCTAACAGCGTTCGCGGACAAAGCTTACTTAACATCCGGTCCTTATGGTCTCCGCACCCGCAGAACGCCGGGGAGAGGACGCCTTGTCTCAGAACCACTACGACCTGATCGTGATCGGCTCAGGCCCGGCCGGCCGCCGAGGCGCGATCCAGGCCGCCAAGCTGAACAAGCGGGTCTTGGTGGTCGAGCGCGGCAAGCGCGTCGGCGGAGTCTCCGTCCACACCGGCACCATTCCCTCCAAAACTCTGCGCGAGACGGTGCTCAACCTCACAGGCTGGCGCGAACGCGGCTTCTATGGCCGCGCCTATCGCGCCAAGCAGCATATCGGTGCGGAGGATCTCCGCCGCCGCCTCGCGATTACGCTGGATCACGAAGTGGACGTGCTGGAGCACCAGTTCGCCCGCAACAGCGTCGAGACCGTCGAAGGCGTCGCACGCTTCACCGATCCGAACACCGTCGAAGTGCAAGGCGCGCGCGGCGACGCCATCATCTATACTGCCGACCGCTTCCTGATCGCTGTCGGCACCAAGCCCTTCCGCCCTAGCCACATCGGCTTCGATGGCGAGAACATCCTTGACTCGGACGAGATCCTCGATCTTAAGCGCATCCCGCGCCAGCTCGTGGTGGTGGGGGCTAGCGTGATTGGCGTCGAGTACGCCTCGATCTTCTCGGCGCTGGATGTGAAGGTCACGATTATCGAGCCCAACGCCTGCCTTATGCCGTTCCTCGATCGGGAACTTGCCGATGAGTTCGTGCACGATCTACGCGAGCGCGGCGTGATCATTCGCTTCGGCGCCAAGGTGATCTCTGCAGAGGTCGTAGGACCACAGAGCTGCCACCTTCGCCTCACTGACGATCGCGAGCTTCACGCCGACATGGTGCTGTTCTCAGCTGGCCGTGAGGGCGCGACTGAGGGCCTCGATCTCGCCGCCGCCGGGCTGGAGCCCGATGCGCGCGGCCGCTTGACCGTGGACAAGGCGACTTTTCAGACGTCCCAGCCACATATCTACGCCGCCGGCGACATCATCGGCTTCCCGAGCCTAGCCTCCACCTCGATGGAGCAAGGCCGGATCGCAGCGTGCCACGCCTTCAAAGCGCCGGTCCACGCCGCGCCCGAGTTCTTCCCCTACGGGATCTATTCGGTGCCGGAGATCTCCATGATCGGGATCAGCGAGGAGCAGGCTCGCGAAAAGGGCATTCCCTACGAGTGCGGCGTCGCCCGTTTCCGCGAGACTTCGCGAGGCCACATCATGGGTATCTCGTCGGGCTTCATGAAGATGCTGTTCTCGCTGGAAACACGCCGTCTGCTGGGCGTCCACATCGTCGGCGAGGGCGCCACGGAGCTGATCCACATCGGCCAGGCGGTGCTCAACCTCGAGGGCACGCTCGACTACTTCGTGGAGAACACCTTCAACTATCCGACTCTCGCCGAGGCCTACAAAGTTGCCGCGCTGGACGCTTGGAACCGCATGCCAAAACAGCAGGCTAGCCGCCACATCACGGTCAAGGCGCTGGAGCGGGCCAAGAGGGTCGTCGGCGGCTGAGAATTAAGACGTCGTTCACCACGCTCGGAAACCTGTCCTTCACCATGTCAGCCCAGGATTCTGACTCTGAGATTTCTAGGGGCAGACATGGGCGTTTCCGCCGACACCATCATTCTGGGCGATTGCCTTGAGGAGCTGAAGAAGCTTCCCGACCGTTCCGTCGACCTTGTCTTTGCTGATCCGCCTTACAATCTTCAGCTCGGCGGCGACCTGTTGCGACCCGACAATTCCAAAGTCGACGCAGTGGATGACGACTGGGATCACTTCGAAAGCTTTGCGGCCTACGACACCTTCACCAAGGCTTGGCTCTTCGAGTGCCGGCGCATTCTGAAGGACGACGGCGCGCTTTGGGTGATCGGCAGCTACCACAATATCTTCCGGGTCGGCGCGACCCTGCAGGATCTGGGGTTCTGGATCCTCAATGATATCGTCTGGCGCAAGTCGAACCCGATGCCAAATTTCAAGGGCACGCGTTTCACCAACGCACACGAGACGATGATCTGGGCGACGAAGTCGCGCGGCGGCAAGCGCTACACCTTCAACTACGACGCCATGAAGATGGCCAATGACGAACTGCAGATGCGCTCCGATTGGAGCCTGCCGATCTGCACCGGCGATGAGCGCCTGAAGGATGAGGCGGGCGTCAAGGCCCATCCGACGCAGAAGCCCGAGGCCCTGCTGCACCGGGTGATCCTGGCCTCGACACGGCCAGGCGACGTGATCCTCGACCCCTTCTTTGGCACCGGCACCACAGGCGCCGCAGCCAAGCGCTTAGGCCGTCACTACATCGGCATCGAGCGCGAGGATGGCTACGCCAAACTCGCTAAGGTCCGCATCGCCAAGGTGATCCCGGCGACCGCTGAGGAGATGGTTGTGACCGGCTCCAAGAAGTCAGAGCCGCGCATTCCCTTCGGCCAAATCGTCGAGGCAGGCCTCTTGCGCGCCGGCGACGTGCTCTACGACGACAAGGGCCGCCACGCCGCCCGGGTCCGCGCCGACGGCAGCCTGGTGGTCGGCGATCTGTCAGGCTCGATCCACAAGGTCGGCGCTATGGTCCAGTCTCAGCCTGCCTGCAACGGCTGGACCTATTGGCATTTCAAGTCGGACAAGGGATTGGCCCCGATCGACGTGCTGCGCGCCAAGGTCCGCCAGCAGCTCGCCGCCTAACGCGAGCTCAGCACGAACTCGTTGCCCTCGACATCCTTGAACATGGCGAAGGTCCCCCAGGGCTGTTTCTCGGGCGGCCCGCGGAATTCGACGCCGCGCTCGCTGAGTTTCCTGTAGGTCGCCTCGACGTCGTCGCAGGTGAAGGAGCCGTTGAAGAAGGTCCCGATCCGGTCTTCGTGACCGTCCGGCGTGAAGAGTACGAGGCCGGTCGGGCTGCCCCCGATCGCCAGTTCGATCCAGCGCTGTCCGCCCATAGGCTGGTCGGTGGTGACCCGAAAACCCATTTTCTCGGTCCAGAACTTCAGCTGCGCGGCCTGATCGTGGCACGGCAGGCCAGCGAACTTCAGGTGGGTAATCATCGCGGACCTCCGGCTGTCCTTCAGACTCCTTTGCCGCGAGCAGGCCATGCGCCGCAGTCTGTCCAATAAATACTATAGCAATAGTCATGACGCGACCGATCTCCCTCGACCCCTACATCGTCGATGTGCTGATGCGTGACCTTGTCGCGCACGATCACTCACCCTCGGCGTTCCTGATCTACCTTTGGCTCTGGGCGCGGACTGAGGGCGGCAAGCGCCGGTTTGGGGCCAGTCTTTCGGGGATCGCGCTGGAGACCGGCTTGTCAAAGTCGTCGGTGCAGAACGCTGTGCGCCAGCTGAGCCGGCGACGCCAGCTGATCGCTGTCACGCGAGATGGGCCAACGACCGCGCCGATCTATCAGGTGCTGACACCTTGGCTTCGGGCCTAGAGCAGGCCGGATAGACCGCTGCGCGCAGCTTTCAGGAACACACTTGGCAGCGCGTCCAACCCGCGTCGCGGCGTCCAGACGACGTCTTCTGCCTCACCCTCCGCACGCAGAAGCTGAAGCGTGAGCGTGAAATGGGTAAAGCCATGCTCCACCTCGCCGACGCCTCGCCAATCCGCCTTCGTGGGCGCGGCCGCTAGCGCCTCAGCATCCGTCCATCGGGCAGCGCGCCACTCCGATGTGGGCAGAGCCAGCATGCCGCCAAGCAATCCCTTCGGCGGTCGGCGAACCAGGGCCACCTCGTCGCCGCGCGTTAGAACATAGGCTATGCCGAATCGATGGGGACGCTCGGACTTGGCTATTCTGCGGGGATAGGTCTCCGGCGCGCCACCGGCCAGCGCCGCGCAGTGGCCCGCGATCGGACATAGGTCGCAGAGAGGGGCCTTGGGCCTGCAGACTGTGGCGCCGAGATCCATCAAGGCCTGGGCCCAGTCGCCCGGGCGCTCGTCCCGGACGAGAGTGGCGGCGAGACGCTTCAACTCCGCCTTGGCATCCGGAATTGGTGTCTTGACGGCGAACAGTCGCGCCATCACTCGCTCGACATTGCCATCTACAACGTTGGTCGCTTCGTCGTAGGCGATCGCGGCCACGGCGGCGGCTGTATAGGGACCCAGGCCCGGCAGGGCGCGCAGTCCCTCTTCAGTTTCCGGGAAAACGCCGTGCTGGTTGGCCACCGCGCGGGCGCAGGCCAGCAGATTGCGGGCACGGGCGTAGTATCCGAGGCCCGCCCAGGCGGCCATCACCTCGCCATCCTCTTCCACCGCCAGATCGCCAACCCCCGGCCAGCGCGCGGTGAATTTCAGAAAGTACGGCGTCGCGTGAGGCACAGTGGTCTGCTGCAGCATGACCTCGGAGAGCCACACCCGATAGGGATCGGCGCGGACGCCGGCTGCGCGCGCCCTGGGCCCAACGCGCCACGGCAGGTCGCGAGCGTTGTTGTCATACCAGGCGAGGAGTTGGGCGCGGAGGGCAGCGATCACATTATTGCTATTAGCCCGATCCGCAATGGCGACGCCAGGATAGCAGATATTGCAGTTTCGCTATAGTATAGACAAAGAATTCCACACGCTAGGGATGTGGTGTCGATATAGCTTCGCAGCAAAGCGGGTCGCCGCAAGATAGGCGCTCTCCCCGCGGCGTCGCTATTATTGTAGCATCGGCCTCATGGCCCCCCGTGACCTGCCCAGCCCGCAAGAGGCGCTCCGTATCCTGACGGCCAAGCGCACGCGACCGCAGCGGAGGCCGCCGCCGCCGTTAGGCCGGGCGTTGAACAGGACGCTCAAGGAATTCGACGCCAAGTTCGGCCAAGGCTCAGGCGCACTCGAAGCCCGTTGGCGCGAGGTGGTGGGCGCGGAGATTGCAAAGCGCACGGAGCCTATAAAGCTTACCCGTGGGCGCAATGGCAGCGCTTCGTCGCTGGAAATTCGCGTGGCTGGGCCGGCGGCCGCGATTATCCAGCATCAGGCCCGCGAGATTTTGGCCCGGGTGAACCTCTTCCTGGGCGCTGACGCGGTGCAGAAGCTGCGGATCGTCCAAGGCCCGCTGCAGAACAAATATGAGCCGGCCTCCAAGCCTCGCCGCCGGCTGCCGCCGCTCGACGCTGCTGCCGAGGCTGGGCTCACTAACGACCTTGCGGCGGCGCCCGAAGGCAAGCTCAAGACCGCGCTCCTGGCCCTTGGCCGTGGCGTCCTGCGACAACGGCGGCCGATTGACTAACAGAAACCGTGATCCCATCGACTTGCGTGGTTGGTGGGACCGGATGGAATCGGGCTTTACTCGTTTCCCCCAGGGAGAATGCTTTTCGCATGTCCGCTCGCCGTCCCCTCATCGCCGTGGCCCTGTTGGCCGCCCTGGCGTTGGGTGGCTGCGCCAAGCGTGCGGTCGATCCCGTCTTGGCGACCCAAGTCGACGACATGAGCCTGGGGAGCCCCTACGCAAAGGTGCGGGTGATCGAGTACGCTTCAGCGAGCTGCCCGCACTGCGCGCGATTCGACCTCGACGTCTTCCCGGCGTTCAAGGCGAAGTATGTCGACACTGGCAGGGTCCGCTATACGCTGAGGGAATATCTGTCCGAGCCGCAGGTTATCGCCGCCGCAGGCTTCCTCTTGGCCCGCTGCGCCGGGAAGGACCGTTATTTCCCGGTGCTCGATGCGGTTTTCAAGGGCCAGAGCGAAATGGTCCAGACCGGCGATGTGCGCGGCGTACTCGTACGGATCGCCCAGGAGCCGGGCGGCCTAACACCGGCCCAGCTCGACGCCTGTATGCGCGACGAGGCCGCCGAAAAAGCGCTGGCGGCGCGCGCCGATCGGCACGTGCATACTGACAAGATCACCTCGACGCCAACCTTCGTCATCAATGGCCGCCGGTTTGAGGGCGAGATGACGCTTCCCGAACTCGACGCGGCGATCGCTCAGGCGGGGAAATAGGATTGCCGATGCTGAACCGCCGCTCCGTCCTGAGCACAGCCGCAGGCGTCCTCGCCGCGGGTGCAGCGGCGGCCGCGCCGGTGGCCCTTCCGGGCGATATGAGCCTGGGGAACTCAAACGCGAAGATCGAAGTCCTCGAATATGCCTCGTTGAGCTGCCCGCATTGTGCGCACTTCAACGAGACGATTTTCCCCACGCTGAAATCCAAATACATCGACACAGGCAAGGTGCACTACACACTCAAGGAGATGCTGACCGAGCCGATGCAGGTCGCAGCAGCGGGCTTCATGATGGCCCGGTGCGCCGGACCTCAAAAGTATTTCACCGTGGTGGACCAGGTCTTCCGCAGCCAGCCTCGATGGACCCAAGGCAACATCAAACCGATCCTGCTGGAGATCGGCATCGCCAATGGGCTCGACGAGGCAAAGTTCACCGCCTGCATCACCGACCAGGCTGCCTTCGATGCGATCAACGAGCGCGCCCAGCGCGCTGCCGAGCTGGATGGGGTGACCGGCACGCCGACCCTATTCATTAATGGCAAGCGCATTGAAACGCCGTCAAGTCCGGCGGAACTCGATGCGGCGATCGCGGCTGCGGGCAAGAGCCCCGCGAAGCCCAAGAAAACTCCCGCCGCTAAGAAGAAAGGTCACTAGGCCGCCCGTGCACTTCCAACGGCTTCGCCTTTCGGGCTTCAAGTCCTTCGTCGATCCGACTGAGTTCAGGATCGAGCCCGGAGTCACGGGCGTCGTCGGGCCGAATGGCTGTGGCAAGTCGAATCTTTTGGAAGCGCTGCGCTGGGTGATGGGCGCCAACTCCGCAAAGGCCATGCGGGCCGGCGGCATGGACGATGTGATCTTCGCTGGCGCTGCAGGCCGCGCCTCGCGCAATCATGCCGAAGTGACGCTGACGATCGACAATTCCGACCGTCGCGCGCCGGCCATCTTCAATGACCACCCAGTGCTGGAAGTGGTCCGCCGCATCGACCGCGGTGAGGGTTCGACCTATCGGATCAACGGCCGCGAGGTGCGTGCCCGCGACGTCCAGCTGTTGTTCGCCGATGCATCAACGGGTTCGAACTCGCCGGCCCTGGTGCGCCAGGGTCAAATTTCCGAGCTGATCGCCGCCAAACCACAGAACCGGCGGATGATTCTAGAGGAGGCGGCCGGCGTCTCCGGATTGCATTCGCGCAGGCATGAGGCGGAGCTTCGGCTCCGCGCCGCCGAAGCCAACCTGGCGCGCCTGGAGGACGTTGCGCGCGAGCTCGATGCCACCTTGGGCCGCCTGAAGCGTGAGGCCCGCCAGGCGGAAC
Source organism: Alphaproteobacteria bacterium (assembly GCA_043740635.1). Taxonomy (GTDB): domain Bacteria; phylum Pseudomonadota; class Alphaproteobacteria; order Caulobacterales; family Caulobacteraceae; genus Phenylobacterium. Next base: position 5,932 of record JAYUBY010000545.1, on the reverse strand, counting down.
GCTACAAGAAGCTGTCGGCGGAGATCCGAGCGCTTCAAGGCGCTGTGCTCTACAGCCGATGGGCTGAAGCCAAAGTCGCCGCGGAACGGCTAGGCGCCGAGGCCGCCGCCGCGATCCGAGCTGTGGAAACGACCGCCACGGCCGCCGCTGCGGCCACGACCCGGGCCGCACAGGCCGACGAGGCGATCAAGCCCCTGCGAGAAGCCGAGACCGTCGCAGCGGCGATTCTGCACAAGCTGGCCATCGACAAGGACCGGTTGGACCGCGAACACGAGGCTCACGCCGCGGAGCTGGAGCGTCTCACCGGCGACCTGGCTCGTATCGACGCAGACTGCGCCCGCGAGGAGCACATCGTCGACGATGCGGCCACTGCCCTGGCGCGTCTGGCCGACGACCTTGCGGCCCTGGAGGCGGCGATCAAAGCCGCGCCCGAGCGTATTCCGGAGCTGGAAGCCGCCGCCAACGCCGCCGAGCTCGCCCGCGCCACTGCCGATGTCGATGTCGAGGCCCTGGCCGGTCAGGTCGCCGCCGAAGAGGCGGTGCGCCAGGCCGCCACGCTCCGGGTCGAGGAAGCCCAGACACGTCTGTCCCGTACGCGTCGGGCGCTGGATCAGGCTAAGGGTGAGCGCGAAGCGCTGGGCGTCACTGCCAACCCGCAAGCCGTCCAAGCCAAGTCTGACCTGGAGGCTGCTGAGGCCGCACTCGCCGCCGCTCGCGCCGCCCTGGAAGCCGCTGAAGAAGACCGCACTGCTGCGCAAGGCTCTGAGGCCGCTGCCCGCGAGGCCGCCCGCAAGCTCGATGAGCAGCTTGGCCGCCTGACTGCTGAAGCCCGAGCGCTGGCCGCCCTAGTGGCGCAAGCCAAACGCGGCGGGTTCACCCCCGTGCTCGACGCCGTCTCGCCGGACCGAGGCTACGAGAAGGCCCTGGCCGCTGCGCTGGGCGACGATCTGGACGCAGCGCTTGATCGCGCGGCGCCGACCTTTTGGGGAGGGCGAGATGCCGAAGGGCCAGTTTGGCCCAAGGGCGCAACGGCCCTAATCGGCCTGGTGAAGGCGCCGGCCGCACTAGCTGCGCGTCTGACGTTTACTGCCCTGGTCGACCGCGCTGAGGGCGATGCCCTCCAGGCCGATCTGGCGCCGGGCTGCCGACTTGTCTCCAAGGAAGGCGACCTCTGGCGCTGGGACGGTTTTACCTCCCGCGCCGACGCTCCCAAACCCGCCGCGGTCCGCCTGGAGCAGAAGACTCGCCTGGCTGAGGTCGAGACTGAGATCGAAGCCCTGACCCCCAAGGCCGAGGCCGGGCGCGAGACGCTGAAGAACTCCGCCGCCAAGCTCGCCGGTATCGAAGGGGCCCTACGCGCCGCCCGGCGCGAGACGCCCGTCGCTGAGGAGCGGGCGTTGGCTGCCCGCACGGTGCTTGAGCGGTTCGATCGGGAAGCTGCCCGAAAAGAGGCCCACGCCGCATCCCTCGACGACGTCATCGGCCGCTTTGAGGTTGAGCTCGCCGAATGCGAGGAGACCCTGGCTGCTGCGCAGGCCGCGACCTCCGCCGAAGCCGGCGGCGAAGACCTAGCCGAGCGCCTGAAGACCGCGCGGGCCGCCGCCGGTCCCGCCCGCGAGGCCGCCGCCGCGGCGCGTACCGCCTACGACATGGAAGTTCGTGAGCGCGATGGCCGCGCCCGACGGCTTGAACTTGTCACCAGCGATCGCGAGGACTGGGCCCGCCGCTCACAGGCCGCCACAAAGCGCCTGGAGGCGTTGGCCGGCGGCCGGGCGAAGTCCGAAGCCGAACTGGTCAAGGCCAAGGCCGCGCCGGAAACGCTTGAGGCCCGCCGCGCTGTCCTGCTGGACGATCTCGGGGTCGCAGAGGCCCGCCGCGCGAAGTCCTCAGACGCCTTAGCTGGCGCCGAGCACGAGCGGGCCGAAGCTGATCGGGGCCTGCGGTCCGCCGATGCCGCCGCCTCGGAGGCCCGTGAAGTGCGCGCCAGCCTTGCCGCCCATGCAGAGGCCGCGACCGCGCGTCTGGCAGAGGTTAGCAGCCAGATCCGCGAGACCGCCCGAATTGAACCTGAAGAGCTCGCTCGAAATCTAGCCGACGAGGCCGTCGCCATCCCGGGCGATGCGGACGGCATCGAAGCCCACCTCTACAACCTTGAACGCCAGCGCGATGCGATCGGCCCGGTGAACCTCCGCGCTGAGGAAGAAGCGACTGAGTATGCCGCGCGTCTGGCGACCATGCAGACGGAGCGCTCCGACCTGACCGGCGCCATCGCCCGCCTTCGCGAGGGGATCAATGAGCTGAACAGCGAGGGGCGTGATCGCCTGCTGGCCGCCTTCGAGGTGATCCACGAGCACTTCAAGACGCTGTTCCAGGCGCTGTTCCAGGGCGGTCAAGCGGAACTGCGTCTCGTTGAGTCGGAAGACCCTCTGGAGGCCGGCTTAGAAATCTACGCCTGTCCACCTGGCAAACGCATGGCGACGATGAGCCTGATGAGCGGCGGCGAACAGGCGCTGACGGCGACCGCTCTAATCTTCGCGGTGTTTCTGGCCCAGCCCGCACCGATCTGTGTGCTGGACGAGGTCGACGCCCCGCTGGACGACGCCAACGTCGACCGCTTCTGCAACATGCTGGACGAAATGCGTCGGCGCACCGAGACCCGCTTCATCGCAATCACCCACAATCCGGTGACCATGGCCCGTATGGATCGCCTCTTCGGGGTCACCATGGCTGAGCGTGGCGTCTCGCAGCTTGTGTCGGTCGATCTGCATCAGGCAGAGGCCATGGCGGCCCAGTGACGCAGGGGGGAGAGGCCGGGTGTGAGCCCAAGGCGCGGACCATGTTTCGAGACCTCACAAATATCATTTAAAAACAACGAGATAAACCGTGTCCGCCCAGCCTTGACGCGCCGCAGCACGGTCTATAGGTTCCGCGCGACCAAAAAGCCCCGCCGTGGCGGCGACGTCGCGGTCCTAAGGCCTTCCGACGTATGCCACACCCCAATGATCCGCCAGATAAGGCTCTCAAGAGTCTCGATCAGCGCTTGGGAGCGGCGGAGGCGGCGCAAGCCCGCAAGGTGAGTCCCGATACTCACGCGGCCATGGCGCAGGGTTACCGCTTCGTGGGCGAAGTGGTGGGCGGGCTGCTTGGGGGAGTCGGTCTCGGCTGGCTCCTGGATCGATTCGCGCATACTCAGCCCTGGGGTGTGGTCGGCGGTCTGCTGATCGGTACGGGATTTTCGATTTTCACCGCGGTTACCGCCGCGGCGAGGTCGAGCAAAAAAGAACTGGATGCGCTTGGTCCCGTGCCAAGCGTGCCTGACGACGAAGACGAGGACTAAGCCCCTTATGGCGCAGCAACCCGCCATCGAACCGATGCATCAGTTCCTGATCCACAAGATCATGCAGGGACCGGTCTTCCATGTCGGCGGCCTGACCGTCGACATGTCGATCACCAATTCGGTGGCCACCATGATCGCCGGCGCGGTCATTCTGATTACCTTCTTTGCGCTCACCGCGCGGCGCGAGATCGTGCCGAACCGCGGTCAGGCGCTGGCAGAGAGCCTCTACAACATTATCGACCGGGTGCTGGTCGGGCCAATCGTTGGCCACGGCGGCAAGCCCTATGTGCCGTACATCTTCACGCTTTTCCTGGTCATCCTGGTCCTGAACCTGATGAGCGTGGTCCTGGCCGTCGGCAATGTCGCGGGCTTCGATCTGACCTTCGCTGTGACGTCGCAACTTGCGGTGACCGCGACCCTGGCGGTGCTGACATTCTTCAGCGTCTTCATCCTCGGCTTCGTCAAGCACGGCCCTCGGTTTATGGGGCTCTTTTGGGTTTCCGGAATGGGCATCTTCGGCGGCATCGCGATGGTGCTGATCGAGATGATTTCCTACTTCGTAAGGCCGCTGACCCTGGCCCTTCGTTTGTTCGGCAACATGCTGGGCGGCCACGTAGTGATGAGTCTGTTCGGCTCCTTCGTGGTGGCGCTCGCGATCGTCGGGCTTTCCGGCGGGCTTGCGACACTCGCCTTCATACCCAGCATTCTTTCCTTCGCGATGATCGTGGGGCTGACCGGCCTGGAGCTGGTGGTGGCGATCCTTCAGGCCTTCGTCTTCGCGGCGCTGGCCACAGTCTATCTCAACGAGGTCGTGAACTTCGGTCACGGCCACTAACTCGAACCCGCATTTCTACAGAGGACTATCCCATGAACCCCGTCGCTTCCGTCGTCGATTTCCACACCTCCGCCAAGCTGATTGGCGCGGGTCTCGCCGCCATGGGCATGATAGGCGCCGGTGTCGGCCTCGGCGTGCTGTTCGGCAGCTACCTGCAAGCCGCAATCCGCAACCCCGCGGGCGCTGCCAGCCAGCAGACCATGCTGTTCCTCGGAATGGCCCTCACAGAAACCATGGGCTTGTTCGCCTTCGTGGTCTCGCTGATCATTCTGTTCGGCTCCTAAGCCCTAGTCCCAGAGGCTGATCGCCAATGGCGACCGAGACCCAAGAAAGCACGGCCGCGCCGGAGGCTAAGGCCGCCGGGCTGCCGCAGTTCGACTTCCAGTGGTGGCCGGGCCAGATCGTCTGGTTCCTGATCATGTTCTTGGTCGTTTTGCTGTTCGTGCGGCTGTTCGCGGCTCCGCGAATCGGCGGCACGATCGACGCGCGCGAGGACAAGATCAGCGGCGATATCGCTGACGCCCGCCGGTTGAAGGACGAGGCTGAGGCCCAGGCCGCCGCCGCCGCCGCGGAAACCGCGCAGGCACGCGCCGCGGCTCAGCGCGTCGCGGCCGAAGCCCGGGCCAAGGCCCAGGCCGAGGTTGCGGCCCGCCTGGCCGAGGAAGAAGCCAAACTCGCAGAAAAGGGCGCCGTAGCCGAAGCCCGGATCGCTAAGGCCCGCGACGCCGCCATGGCCAATGTCACGGGCATTGCTTCCGACACGGCCGGCGTCATCGTCAGCAAGCTGACCGGTAAGGCCGCGACGGCTGCGGAACTCACCGCGGCGAGAGGATAGGACGATGGAACTGCTTACCGACGCCCATTTCTGGGTCGGCATCGCCTTCGTCGTCTTCCTGGTCATTTTGGTTGCGGCCGGTGTGCACAAGTTTGCGTGGAAGGCGCTCGGCGATGAGGGCGAGAAGGTCCGCGCTCAGCTCGACGAAGCCAACCACCTTCGCGAAGAGGCCCAGGCATTGTTGGCTCGTATCCAGGCCGACCGCGAAGCCTCTGAAAAGCTGTCGGCAGAGATCCTGGCCAATGCCCAAGAACAGGCCAAGCGTATGCAGGTTGAGGCGCAAGAGCGGCTCGCCGAGCAAATCGAACGCCGTGGCCAACTGGCCGAACGACGCATCGCCACGGCCGAGGCCCAGGCCACTGCCGAGGTGAAGGCGGCCGCCGGCGAACTTGCGGCTCAGATGGCTGAACAGGTCCTGGCCGCCCGCATCGCCGGCGCCAAGTCCGACCCGCTGATCGACGTCGCGATCGGCCAGATGTCGGGCAAGCTGCAATAGGACGGCGGCTCGTCCCGGCGAAAGCGGGGACCTATTGCCAACCTTCCATGAGCGGTTTCGAGTCATCCGCCCGCTCATGGCGTGTACTTTGCCGAACCACCTTGTGATCGTTACGCTGGTGCCGTTGCGCAGGGTCGCAGGCGGTGGACAGCGCGGCAAACACGGTCGCCAGTGAGATTGGTTTCGCGACATGCAGCTGCGCACCGGCCGCATGGGCGGCGGCGACATCTTCGGGTCCGCTGTCGGCGGACACCACGACGATCGGCGCGCTCGAGCGGTGAGCGGCGTGCTCATAGCGGCGGATTTCGCGGATAGCGGCCAAACCGTCCATCACCGGCATCTGGATATCCATTAGGATCGCGTCGAATGCTTGCAGGGCCGCGGCCTCCACGGCCTGCGCGCCATTTTCGACCGACGTCGACCTGACTC
>JAYUBY010000544.1:0-2875 GCA_043740635.1 Alphaproteobacteria bacterium | reverse complement strand
ACCCACCGCATAGTTGAAGTCGCCGTGGACGGTCAGGTTCTCGACGTTGGGCGCCAGGATCAGGGACGTGTAGCCGATCTCAGTATCGGTTCCGGCGTTCGGCTGCTCCTGGATTCGGTCGTGCAGATCGTCGATGTAGAAGCGGTTGTCGCCCGCCGACCCGAGCAGCAGATCTCCGCCGCCGTCACCGGCGATCGCCGTGTTGCCGGCCGGCGCCTGGATGGTCTCGTTGCCGGCGGCCGTGCCGTCGATATGACCGGTCTCCGTCCCCGACTCGGGCATCGGTTGGCCGAGATAATTGTAATAGGTCATGGGGGATCACGCTCAGAACTGAGGAGGGGAAGCGGCGCCGGCTGAGGAACTGACTGACATGAAGCCCGCCCTCTCCCGGCGCCTAGTAGGAGCCGCGGCGGCTGAGGACAGCCGGAACCGTGAACAACAGGACCGCCAGGTCGAGGCCGGGCGAACGGCTCTTGGCGTAGATGCAGTCCATGGCGACGCGTGCGCGATAGGTCGTGTCGTTCCGCCCGCTGATCTGCCAAAGACCGGTGATGCCCGGCTTTACGGCGCAGTAGTGCTGGAAGCGCTTTCCGTACTTGGAAATCTCGGCGGCGACGATCGGGCGCGGCCCGACCAGGCTCATCTCGCCGCGCAGCACGTTGAACAGCTGGGGCAGTTCGTCCAGGCTGGTGCGGCGTAGAAAGTCACCCAGTTTGGTGACCCGCGGATCGTTGCGAAGCTTGTGGTCCTTCTCCCATTCGGCGCGGGCCTCGGGGTCATTTGCCAGGAGTTCGCGCAGACGATCCTCGGCGTCGACCGCCATGCTGCGGAATTTCAGGCAGGGGAAGTTCTTGCCGTCTTTTCCAATTCGCCGGTGAGCGAAAACGATCGGACCGCCGTCATGGGCGAAAACCGCGATCGCAACGATGATCATGAGCGGCAGAAGGAAGATGACCGCCGCCATGGCGATCGCAAAATGCATCGTCTCGGACAACACCACGTCCGGGGAAGGAAGCTTCGCCGTAGATTTCGGAAGGCCGTGTGCTAGGAATGTGGTGTCTGACATGACGCTTCTGAAGCAACTGGCGAACACAATGCCCGCGCTGGAAGCTCTCAAAACCCAAGCGCTGGTGTTGGGTTCCCCTACGGTGGCGCTTGATGTTAAGCACTTGCTAACTGTTGTTATAGAGCACCGGTTAAGCTTCCCCCACGTTTCTGCGACGGTCGCGCGAGGTTTCAGCAGGGAACTGTGGCCGCCCTTCGCACATTTCGCTTTGCGAACATCCGGGCTGGGAGGGCCGACATGGCAAAAGCGCAGCTGGTATCGATCGGCATCTGCACTTACCGACGCCCTTCCGTGGTCGAGACCATTGCCTCGCTCGCCGCTCAGGAGTTGCCCCAAAATATTTCGTTGAGAGTGGTGGTCGCCGACAACGATACGGAACCCGAAGCCCGCGCCCGGGTGCTGCAAGCCGCAGCGCAATCGGGTCTCGACATCGCCTATGTCCACGCTCCGTCGCGCAACATCTGCATCGCCCGCAACGCCTGCCTGGATGCTGCGTCGGGCGACTGGGTCGCATTCCTGGATGACGATGAGATCGCGGCGCCGAACTGGCTGGCTGCCCTGTTGGGCGAAGCCTGGTCCTCTGGCCGCGACGCCGTGCTGGGCCCCGTGCAGGCAATCTATGGGGATGCGGCGCCTGAATGGCTGAAGGCCGCGGATCTGCATTCAACCTGGCCCGTCGTGAACGCCGGCAGGATCAGCAAGGGTTACGCCGGCAACGTGCTGATCCGACGATCCGCCATCGCAGCGCGCGGCTTGCGGTTTGACCTCGCGCTCGGTCGCAGCGGCGGGGAGGACGACGACTTCTTCTACCGCCTGACCGACGCCGGCGGAACGATCGGCTTCGCCCCGGGCGCCCTGGCGTTCGAGCCCGTGCCGGTCGAACGTTCGACGCTGCGGTGGTTGCTCAGGCGAGGCTTCCGCACCGGGCAGACCCATGGCGCCCGGCTTGGCGCGTCACATCGCGGGATGCGGCGCGCCGCGCAGATGGCTTTGGCCGCGCTAAAGGGCCTGGTCTGCCTGGCCGCGGCGGGCGGACGGGTCGCCTCTACCCGGGGGCGTAACCGGTGGCTCGTGCGCGGCTCACTGCATGCCGGCGTGGTCGCTCGGCTGGCCGGCGTAGGCGTGTTGCAACTCTACTGACGTCGCCGCCGGAACGGCCTCGCCCCAGAAGAGTTGTTGCAGTCGCGACGTGCCGCCCACCGGAATTTCGCATGCCGGTATTCTCCGTCAGGAGCTTTCAAATATGCGTCTGCGCATCTCCCTCCTGGCCGCCTCCGCGGCCATCGTGCTGTCAACGAGCGCTCTCGCCGCCCCGAGCCTGCCGCCGCCCGACGATGCGGCGGCCGGCAAGGCCGGAACACGCGACTATCGTATCGGGCCGGATGACACGCTCGACATCAACGTCTTCCAGATCGCTGAACTCACGCGCTCCGTGCACGTCGATTCCGGAGGTCGCATCCTGCTGCCGCTTCTGGGTTCCATGCAGGCCAGTGGCCGCACGCCGGATGAATTGTCGGTCGAGATCGGCGAAGCGCTGAAGAAATCCTACATGAAGGACCCGCAGGTGACGGTCGCGGTCAAGGAGGCCCAAAGCCAGCGGGTCACCGTCGATGGCGCGGTTATTCAGCCCGGGGTCTACCCGCTCTCAGGCCGCACAACGTTGCTGCAAGCGGTTTCTCTGGCGAAGGGTCCGGATCCGAAGCTCGCCAATATCCGTCACGTCGCGATCTTCCGCACGATCGGCGGGACCCGGCACAGCGCCTTCTACGACCTCTCCCAGGTGCGCACCGGCAAGGCCGAGGACCCGGA
>JAYUBY010000543.1:0-4467 GCA_043740635.1 Alphaproteobacteria bacterium | reverse complement strand
TCGAAGCTCTCCGAATAGGCATAGCCCTGGAGTTCAAGCGCGGAGTGGTAGGCGATCACGCCGCCGGGCCGCAGCCGCGAGCCGGCGAGGAAACGGTCGACCGACCAGGTTTCGGCGTTGGCATGCTTGGGGACAGAGGCGAACACGCCGCGTGCGACGCGGCGGATGTTGCCTGCCTTCAGGTGTTGGGCCAGCATGCTGCTCACCACCTTGTCGGCCGGCGCGCGGCCGATCGCGCGCGCGTATTCGGCGCGGTCAAAGACCGGGGCGTCGCTGAAGAATGGTGCGGAGCGCTGCCGTGGCATTTGGAGCTTCTAGTTTGTCAAACATGAAGAAAGACATATATAACCTATAACTGTCTTCCGCCAGGGAGAACTAGACGGTCTCAGCGCCGTCCTGTAGCCAGAACCGGGCCAGGAGGCCCCCGAAAGCACGCTCGGCGTCGGCCCGGCTCCCGCCAGCTTGGAGCAGAAGGGTGACATTGACCTCCTTCTTGCCCTTGGCCTCGACCCGGAAAAGCGGCCGGCCACTTGGCGACGAGACAACCTCGGCCGGGGCCTTGCCTGACTTCTTGGGGGATCCTGACTTCTTGGGGGCGTCGGCCGCCGCCGCGAGGCGGCGAATGACGTCCTGCGGCTTCAGGGGAGTCCCCTCCCCTTTTTGGTTGGCGATGACGCCCGCTTCGGCCAGCACCCGGCGCGCGCGGTCGTCGGGCTTGAGCAGCGGCTTCAGCTGCGTGACGTGCTTGATCTTCAGCTCGTGCGGATCAGCGAACGCGGCCACGAGGTCGCCAGGCAACCGAGCCAAGTCGAGGTAGCGACTGAGCCAAGCCTCCGACACGTTGAGGCGCCCAGCCATGTCCTTCTGGCGGCCGCCGTAGTGGCGACCGAGGGCTTTCAGGTAGTCGCGCGCACGCTCAATGTCGCTGAGGTCTTCGCGGGCCCGGTTCTCCAGGTCGGAGATCCGGAACGCCTCTTCGTCGTTGAGGTCGCGAACCTCCACAAGGAAGCGTAAGTCGGTGTAGTTGTGAGCGCGCAGCCAGGTCACGGTCCAATGCCGGCGCGCGCCGCAGATCACCTCGAACTCGATGTCCGGCACGCCGCGGACCCGGCGCACGATCGCTGGGACCTCCTGGCGGCCCTGGGCCTTGAAGCTCTCGATCAGGTCCGCGCAACGGGTCTCATCCAGCGCGGCGTAGTCGCGATTGTGCTCGCTCCAGAGCCGGCAGCGGGCCGGATCGACTTGCTCGATCGCTCGTCCCACGACCGCGCCGGAAGCCAGCTCGGCCATTCGGTTTTCCCGGCTCGCCAGGATGCCGACTGGCATTCGGGTCGGGGCCTCCGGCTGGGGCGCGGCGGCGTCGAGCGAGCCCATCAATCCGGCAGCGAAGGAACGGTTCTTGGAGCTCATGAGCGCGCCCTTTCATCTCGAATTGCACCGGTGCAATTTCCATATCCGCGGGTCATGCGTGGCCCTCCTTGCGAAGGCGTTCCACATGGCTCGGCCAGGTCTGGCGCACGTCGAGGAGGATCTCTTCGTTGACCCCATTGAGGTAGGTAAGGCACCGGTCCCGCACCGACTTGCTGGTCATCGGGCTGTTCATCTCATAGACGGTCATGAGGCGCGCCGTGACGTTATCGATCTCGGCCGAGTCCTTCATGGGCGTCCGGATCATGGCCAGGCCGAAGACCTGGCGCATCAGCGCGAGCAGCTCCTTCTGCATCGACTTGTTCTCATCGACCTTGGAGGCGACGATCCGAACGAAGTTAAGGTCGGGAGCGAGATCGCGCGACGCCAGCTGATTGAGCGTCTCGTCGAGCATGGTGAGAAACGCGGCCGTCGAGGAGAAGTCCATCACCGTCGGCGGGACCGGGATCACCAGAGCGTTCGCCGCCCGCAGCACGGACAGCGAAATGGCGCCCAGAGCCGGCGGCGGATCCAGGATGATCACATCGAACTGGTCGGCGATCGAGGCGATGCCCTGGGCCAGCCGGTCGAGCAACCGCCCGCCTCCGCGGGCCATCCGCGCGGCGAGTTCGTACTCGGATTGGAACAGGTGCAGGTTGGCGGGTATCAGCTTCAACCCATCGAAGTGGGTGTCGAGCAGTGCGTAGTCGAGGGACCGTTTGTCGTCTTCGCGCAGGAACGGATAGAGCGTCTGGTCCTCGGTCAGGTCGAGGTCGGGCACGTAACCGAACAGGGTAGTGCTGGAGGCCTGACTGTCGCAGTCGATCAGCGCTACCCTGTAGCCCCGGATGGCCATGTACTGCGCGAGGTGTACCGACAGCGTGGACTTGCCAACCCCGCCCTTGAAGTTCTGGACGGCGATGACCGCGCACGGATCCTCAGGCTTGCGCCACGGCCGCGTGCCGAACACGCCGCGCATATCGTTCACCTGCGCCAGCGTGTAGCCCACCCGGCGATTGGTTTCGGTGCGCGGCGGCTCGGGAAGCCGGCCATCCTTCTCTGCATCGCGAATCGCCGCCGGCGTTCGGCCGACCAGCTCGGCCGCCTCGCTGATCGAAAAGAGCGGTTCGCGGCGCTCGCCTGACCGCGCCGCCCGCGCGGCGTCCCGCAGGTTCTCAACTACGGCCGAGGCCCGGCGTGCCAGCTGCGAGACCGGTCCGGCGAGGGAGGGGGCGGATGCTTCAGCGATGTTCGACATGGGACCTCACAGCCTCCCGGCAGGTTTCGAAAAACCGGCCCCAACCGTCTGAAAAGCGAAAGTGGGACCGCCTGGACGCTATAAGCGCATTGTTAAGGGCGTGTTAACGCTACGAGAGCCAGTTCAATCCCGATTCCAGATTTTCGGCCAGACCTATCCTGACCGTTTGGGGGCATCCTGACGGGTACTGGGCTCTGTCGACTGTCAAATTGCACCGGTGCAATTGCTCGCGCCAGTAACCAGCCCAATCCCACATGGACGCGAAGTGTCTGTGGAGCCCGAAGACGTTCCTTGCGTGAGCCGTGGCGGCGCTATCCTGACCGCACGGGGGAAGCTCCCCGCCCAGGCCCCTCCGTGCCTGGCAGCGTGAAGGCAAATTGCACCCGTGCAATTCGGCCACGGGGCTCCGCTGGATGACGACCGCCGACCGAGCCGAGGCCTGGCCTAGCCTAGCCTCCGTCGTAGCGCGAAGGGCGCGTTTCCGGCAAAATTGCACGGGTGCAATTGCGGTCTCTACGGCCGGCCGCGGCGCGCTGCGAAGGCCTGGCAGAAACCCGTCCAGGACTTCACAAGCTTCTGCCCGGTAAGGCCGTCAAGGCGCGCGCCCATCTGTTCTCGATAGGCGGCCGCGATCAGGTCCCGGTCCCAGCCGCCACCATGCGCCCTGGAGATCTCACCAAACGGCCCCGACCCATACTGCAAGCTCCCGCTGGGAAATCCGACGCTCCCGTCCGACCGCCGGGCCTGAGCCGGCCGCGGCGCCGCACGGGGCGGCACCGGTCGAAGCGGGGCGGGGAGGGCAGGGGTCTCCGCCAAAATCTCTTCGACGGCGCCGTCCCGCCGCGCCTCGCGGCCTGCGGCGTGCCGTTCGATCTCGGCCACGGTGAGCAACTGCTCGGGCGCGGCCTTGGGATGGAAGTAGAATTCGATCTCCACGATCGCCCGGCCACGGCGGATCTCTCGCCAATCCACGGTGAAGTGGGCCAAGTGATCGATCTCGGCCTTGGCCTTGTCCAGGACCTTGCGCCGCAGCTGGGCGAAATCCTTGTAGAGTTCGGGCGCGATACCGAACGCTGCGCGGACCGCGGTCATATCGGCGCGCCAGGTGGATTGCCGACGGTGGAGTCGCAGGGCGCCCATCTCGTAGAGCCGCAAGGCGTAGCTCGAACGAAAGCCCAGAATGGCTTGCCGATTGAGCACCGCATAGGTTTCGGACTCCCGGATCAGCCGCCGCGCGTCAGGAGTGAACTCCCATTCAATCCAGCCGCTCTCACCGCCCTCTTCCTCGGCTTCCTCACGCGAGGACTGGATCAGGGCGAAGCGTTTGGTGGCCTTGCGACCCCGCCAGGACAGGTCGTCGATCGCAAACAGCGTTCGGTGCAATTCCTCGAGCATGTCGGAGATGCGCTCGTTGCCCTTATGGCCGCGGCGAATCTCCGACTTGCGCATTTTGTGGGCCATGGGCTGCCAGCCGTCGCCACCGGCGGTCAGGATCATCAGGGCCAGGAGGCGAGCGGCAGTTAGGCTGAGCGACTGGCCTCTGACGAACCTGACCTCGACCAAATTGCCCGGCTTGGCGAAGTCCTCGCCGTCGCGCGCCCTTAAGGCATGCGCCACCCGCATAGCGCGGCCGGGTGCCAAACCTTCGGCGGTTTCAGCGTCGGCTATATCGGCGTCGTCTTGCAGGGCGAATCCTCGGAGTCGATCAGTCCATCATTCCTGACCTCGAATCATTTCGCAAGACAGGATAGATTCAGCTCGTGGCCCGCCCCCAATCGGTCAGGTTCCCCCCGACCGGTCAG
>JAYUBY010000542.1:0-4132 GCA_043740635.1 Alphaproteobacteria bacterium | reverse complement strand
CGCGGGGCCTTCAGGAGCGCGACAAGCAACAGGGCGTTCGCGGGCCAAACCGCGGCGACGCTGCCCGCCTCCTTGGTGAAGGTCAGGCTCAGGAACGCGATCGCAAAAAAGGCGGCGCCGAGAGCCGCGGTCCACGCGAACTCTCGCTTGCGGTCGCTGCTGGTCCTTTCAGAGATAGACGGCGTCATCGGACGATCGTTGCAGAAAGCGGTTAACGCGACGCATCAAGGTGTGCCGGGTAAAGGGCTTCAGCATGTAGCCTCTTGCCCCCGCCTCCATGGCCCTCGAGATCGTCGGGCGATCCGCCGCAGCCGTTAGCATCAGCACCGGTGACGACGCCAGGTGAGGTCGTTGACGAATGCCATGTAAGGTTTGAAGCCCGTCCATCTCCGGCATTTTCACATCGAGCAAGATGAGCGCCGGGCGGGTCGAAGACAGCATCGACAGTGCGGCTCTACCGCTCGCAGCGCAGCTGACGTCGAAATCCCAAAGGTAGAGGCGGACAAGGTCCAGCACCAAGGGGTCATCGTCTACGGCAAGGATGTTCGGACGAGCCGCCGCCATATCAAGAGCTCAGCCGCGACGCCGCTCCGCCTCGCTCCACCGACGTGATGACTGCCTCGAGGTCGAGCGGTTTGCGGAAGACGGCCTCGACCCCGAAGGCCGACGCCATGCTTAGACACTCATCGGCAGAGATTTTACCTCCGCCCGAAATGGCGACTACCAATGGAGGATTTGCGCCTTGGCGCGCTACTTGGATCATTTCGATCCCGTCGACCTCCGGCATGAGGATATCGACAATAAGGGCGTCCCACCGCTCGCCGGCGAGCAACGAGAGCGCAGCCTTACCCTGTGAAGCCGCCACGGAGTGCCCTCGGGCGTTAAGCGCAAGCTCGATGCTGTCACGCAGCAATTCATCATCGTCGGCGACAAGTATGCGCATCGTCTTGGTCCCGGGCAGCTGTCTCATCATCGTAGTCTGTTTGATGTGAGGCACGTGTTAAGAGGGCGGCCACGTTCCTCCCCGGTCCGCCTGATGCTCAAGCTGCTTTACGTCGATGACGACGACGACATTCGGGAACTCGTCACATATTGCCTCGCGCTTGACCCCGATATCGAGGTGACCACCGTCGGATCCGGGGCTGAAGCTCTCCAGGCCATGGGCAAAACGGTTTTTGACGTGGTGCTGCTCGATGTGATGATGCCGGAACTGGACGGTCCGGGCGTCCTGGCCGCGATGCGTCATCGCGCGATGGAAGAGCCGCCGCCGGTGATCTTCGTAACCGCTCGTGCTTTGCCAGAAGAGCGCCAGCGATTGCTGGAGCTCGGCGCCGCCGGCGTGATTATCAAGCCCTTCGACCCGATGTCCTTCGCCTCGGACGTGCGCGGATTTTTGGCCGCCTGAATGGCCTCTGATCCTCTTGAGGCGTTGCGCCATCGATTCAGGACACGGTGCTCGGCCGATCTCGACGCTCTGCGGGTCGTCCTCGCGCAGCCGGCTCGTCCGCCGGACAGCACCTTCGCCACGGCGGTGCATCGCCTTTCCGGCATGGCAGGGAGCTTCGGCTATCGCGAACTCAGTCGGCTCGCGGCAATTGTGGACGACGAGCTGGTGCAAGGCCACGCACTGACCTTCGCAAATCTGCACCAGCTCGAAAGTGAACTGCAGACAGTCGCGTTGCCGGCCGCGCCGGAGGCTGACTAGCGCGGTCGAAAGCGGACATTGCACTGCTAGCCGTCAGCGGACCCCCGCGCGGATTCCTGGGGGAGCTACCTAGTTCAAATCCAGCTTGGTCGGCGGCTTGGCCAGGTGGATGCGTTTGGCGTTGGGCTGGTTGGCCGGGTTGTAGGTCGGCGCGCCCTTGACCAGGGGCAGCGCCGCGCGATGGCCGTCGGAGAACTCGACCTCGCCGGAGCCGGAGCCGACGAAGGCCACCTCCTGCACCTTGGGCACGGCGAGCGCCATGATGCCGGCCATCTTCTTCATGCCCGAGGCGGCCTGGCTGACCGCCGAGGCCAGGTCATGGGCGTCCAGGTCAGTGGCGCGCGGCCCCGAGGCTTCAGGTCCGAGGCTTAAGCCGATCTTGGCCGTCTCATCGATGCCGATCTCCACCTTGGCGCTAGCCAGTTCGGCGGCGGTCGGCAGGCGGAGCATCCGGCCGTCGGAGCTCAGGGGGATCGGGGTGCGGCGCGCGCCGTCGACCATCCACACCGGCGCGCTCAGAGGCTTTCCGTCCTGCGTCAGGATGTAGCCGACGGTGAAATGGCTGCGCTCGGCGGCCGGCAGCGCCAGGTAGTTGTCGTAGTAGCGGTAGAGCCGCTGGGCGGTGAGGGTCTTGTTGGCAGCGAAGGCCGACGTGGCGGGCGCCAGCAGGGCCACAGCCGCCATGATTGCCAGGGACCTGCGGTTCATGCGGCGCTCCGGTTGCCCTTGCGTGAAAAGGGGATCAGCTGAAACGGTCGCCCAGGTAGACCCGGCGAACCTCGGGGTCGTCGACGATCTCGTCCGGCCGGCCCTCGAACAGCACCTCGCCGGCGTGGATGATCGAGGCGCGGTCGATGATGTCCAGGGTTTCGCGGACGTTGTGGTCGGTGATCAGGATACCGATGCCGCGGCGCTTGAGGTAGGCGATCACCTCGCGGATATCGGCGATCGCGAGCGGGTCGATCCCGGCGAAGGGCTCGTCGAGCAGCATGAACGAGGGCTCCGACGCCAGCGCGCGCGCGATCTCGACGCGGCGGCGCTCCCCGCCCGACAGTGAGATGGCCGGTGCGTTGCGCAGGTGCTCGATGTGCAGTTCTTCGAGGAGTTCGGAGACCGCGGCGCGGGCCCGCTTATTGTCGCGCTCGCGAAGTTCGACCACCGCCATGACGTTCTCGCCGACGCTCATGCCGCGGAAGATCGAGGTTTCCTGCGGCAGGTAACCGACCCCCATCCGGGCGCGTTGGTACATCGGCTGGGCGGTGATGTTTTCGCCGTCCAGGTAGATCGCGCCGTAGTCGGCGGCGATTAGGCCGGTGATCATGTAGAAGCAGGTTGTCTTGCCGGCGCCGTTGGGGCCGAGCAGGCCCGCGACCTCGCCGCGGCCAAGATGCAGCGACACGCCCTTGACCACCGGACGGCCGCGGAACGACTTGCCGATATTGTCGACGACGAGGCCTTCGCGGGCGACGCCGGCGGCTTTTATGTCGAAGCGTTCCGGCTTCAAGAGGTTCACCTGGCTAAAGGCCAAACTACTTCGGCTTGTCCGATGTGGCGCTGGACGCGTTCGGATAAAAGACCCCGCGCGGCCGATTCTTGCCCGAGCCGCCTTCCATGTGCCCCTCGCCGGTGTCGGTGTTGAACACCATCCGGTCCCCGCGCAGCACGTTCTGGCCCTGCACCGCGATCACATCGCCGATCATGGTGATGGTCGTCGAGCCCGCCTGGTAGACGGCCTTGTTGGAGCGCACCTTCTCGCCCTTGGACGTGATGTAGTAGACGGAGCCCTCGGCCTCCATGCGCTCCATGTCGCCGCAGGCGTCGCCTTTTCCGCCCGCCTTGGCCGGGCCCTTCTTGTTGAACAGCTTCAGCACGTCGGCCCGCAGGCGGGCGGTGTCCTGCAGGGCCTCGGCCTTGCCGCGCCAGGTGGCCTGGCACTGGGCGTTGGCGGTCTCCAGCTGGTCGGCGGTGATGTCCAGCGGCGCCTTCGAATTGGTGGCGATCTGGGCGGCGGCCGGGAGGGCCGCAAGCGCCGCCAAGGCGCCGAGCGCACCGGCGATCGCGATGGGGGTTGGAATTCGCGTCGTCATCGGCTGCCCAGCCTCACTTCTTTTGCAGGACGGTATGGACACCACCCTTGAAGACCATCCGGTCGCCCTTGTCGTACACGCCATAGGACTTCGCGGTGATTTCTCCAAGCGCACCTGAACCGTGAATGGCGCCTGAACCGACCAGTTCTCCGGTCTTGGTGTCGAACTGCGAGGAGACGGTCTCGAAGGCCGCGCTGGCGCCGGCGAGCCGCACGCCGCCGCTCACTTCGAGCTTACGGCTGTTCTCGTGATAGATGCCCGACGCCGCGGTGATCCGCAGGGGATCGGGCCCCTCGTCGTCGAGCACCAGGGCCGGCTTGTCGAGGTAGACCTTCTGATA
>JAYUBY010000541.1:0-13208 GCA_043740635.1 Alphaproteobacteria bacterium | reverse complement strand
CTTCAAGCAAGTGCAGGTGGGCTGGTTTTCCGCCCTGCCGGCGCTTGATGCCGTCAATCGCGCCGACGCCGAGGTTCTGGGGCGGGTGATGGATGCGGGTGGCGACGAGACCTACAAATCGGTGATCATCGTCAAGAAGGGCTCGGGCATCACCCTGGATAAGCTACTGGCCTGTGGCCAGAAGTACTCCTTCGGAATTGGTGACCCCCAGTCGACGTCGGGCACGCTCGCCCCCATGGCTTACCTTTTCACGCCCAAGGGGATCGAGCCGGCCAAATGCTTCAAGGCCGTACGCTCGGCCAGCCATCAGGCCAACGCCTTCTCCGTCGCCAACGGCGTGCTGGATGTGGCTACGAACAACTCAGTGGGCCTGATCTTCTTTAAAAGGCAAAAGCCCGATCAAGCTGACACGCTGGAGACCATCTGGTCCTCCCCGCCCTTGCCTGAAAGCTCGATCGTCGCCCGCAAGGACCTCGATCCGGCGATCAAGGAGAAGCTGCGGCAGTTCTTCCTGACGTATGGCGTCGGCACGGGTCCAACCGCCGACAAACAGCGTGAGGTGCTCAAGGGCCTGGCCTATGGCGGTTTTCGGCCAGCGGACAACTCCTACCTAGATCCGGTGCGCGAGATGCAGGCTTCCGAAGCTTTGGCCGAAGCCCGCCACACTGGTGACCCCGGTAAGATTGAGAAGGCCCAAGCCGCCTTCGATAAGATACACGCCGCTGCGGCGCAGAAGCGCGCAAAGGAGCCGGACGTCTGATGAGCCAGACCTCCAGTTCTGGTATCACCGGGATCCCGCTTCCGCCGCACCGGTCGCTGATCCAGCGCGCGCCCGACATTCTCGTCTGGGGCGTAGTGATCGTCCTGCTGATCGTCGGTTTCGGGCCGGTGGAGATGAGCCACCTTCCCAAGCTCTTCACCAACTCGGAAAACATGCGCGAATTCGGCAAGGACTTCTTGCAGCCGAAATTCGACCTTTTGCCGCTCTACATCTCCCAGATGTGGCTCACGATACAGATCGCCATGTGGGGCACCGCGCTTGCGGTGGTGATCGCCATCCCGTTCGGCTTGGCCTGTGCGAAGAATGTCTCGCCGCCGTGGATTCAGCAGCCGATGCGGCTCCTCATGAACCTTCTGCGCTCCATTCCCGATCTGGTTGTCGGAACATTGTTCATTGTCGCCGTGGGTCTCGGCCCGTTCGCTGGCGTTATGGCGCTGGCGCTCAACACGGGCGGTGTCCTCGCCAAGCTTTTCTCGGAGGCCGTAGAGTCCATCGACAAAGGCCCTGTGGAAGGTGTGCGCGCCACGGGCGCTACGCGGCTGCACGAGGTGATTTGGGGCGTGATCCCGCAGGTCGGACCGCTTTGGACCTCCTACGCGCTCTACAGGTTTGAATCGAATTCGCGCTCGGCTACGGTATTGGGCCTGATCGGCGCCGGTGGCATAGGCCAACTGCTCTTCGAAACCCTCAACGCGTTCGACTACCATCATCTGTCGGCGATCGTGATCGTGATCATCGTCGCGGTGACACTGATCGACCTGCTGTCGCAGCTGATGCGCAGTCGCCTGCTCTAAAAAACGCCGCCGCGGGGCGCAGCAGCGTCGAAGTCGGGGGGAAATTTCAGAATAGTCACGGCGTCCCTTAGCCGGCCTTTGTGACAATCATCCCTCGTTGGATTGACGGGTTTGTGAGAGCCACTTGGGAGGACATGGCATTGTCACCAAACTGTCGTCGCCGGACGGTATCAGCGGGCCGAGAGCGGCGAGGACGGGGCGCTCTTTTCAGGAGAGAACCATGTTGAAACAATTGGGCGCGGCGATGAGCGCGGCCCTTATCCTCGGTGCGGCCGTCACGGCGCACGCCGCGGGCTCGATCTCAGGCGCGGGAGCGACATTTCCGCAGCCGGTCTATTCGAAGTGGGCCGAGATGTATAAGGCCGGCACTGGAACCAGCCTCAACTATCAAGCGATCGGTTCAGGCGGCGGCATCAAGCAGATCACCGCGGGCACCGTGGACTTCGGCGCCACCGACAAGCCGCTAAAGCCGGACGATCTGGCCGCCGGCGGCCTCTCGATGTTCCCAACTGTCATCGGTGGGGTTGTGCCGGTGATGAACCTGCCGGGCATGAAGCCCGGACAGCTGAAGATGACCGGCGCCAATCTGGCCGACATTTACCGCGGCGTGATCTCCAAGTGGAACGACCCGCTCCTGGCCAAGACCAACCCCGGCGTCACCCTGCCGAACCTGCCGATCACCGTCGTCCACCGTGCCGACGGTTCCGGAACCACCTTCTTGTTCACCAGCTATCTCAGCATGAAAGCGCCGCACTGGGCGACGGAAGTCGGCGCAAACGACTCCGTCCAGTGGCCTGTCGGCGTTGGCGGCAAGGGCAATGATGGCGTCGCCGCCCAGGTCAAGCAGACCCCCGGCGCGATTGGCTACGTTGAATATGCTTACGCCAAGCAGAA
Source organism: Alphaproteobacteria bacterium (assembly GCA_043740635.1). Classification (GTDB taxonomy): domain Bacteria; phylum Pseudomonadota; class Alphaproteobacteria; order Caulobacterales; family Caulobacteraceae; genus Phenylobacterium. The sequence goes on along the minus strand of JAYUBY010000541.1, from coordinate 10,739 downwards.
CGCGATGACCTATGCGCTGATGCAGAACAAGTCCGGAACCTTCGTCACGCCGGACGCTAAAAACTTCGCCGCCGCCGCAGCCAACGCCAAGTGGGCCTCGGCGCCGGGCTTCTACCTGCTGCTGCTCGACCAGCCAGGCGCGGACGCCTGGCCGATCACTGGAGCGACATTCATCCTGGTGCACACCAGGCAAGCTGACGCTGGCAAGGGCAAGGAAGTACTGAGTTTCTTCGACTGGGCCTACAAGAACGGCGATGGGGCAGCTGGCCAGCTCGACTATGTGTCCCTGCCAGCCGCGGTGAAGGACCTGATCCGCAAGTCCTGGTCCAAAGTCGTCGGTCCTGACGGCAAGCCGGTCTATCGCTAGGTTCTGACAACGAAAGCCCTGTCGTCGGTTGACGGCGGCCGGGCTTTCCGGTCTTCCCTCAGTTCAAGCGCCATGTCCGACGCAGCCCTCTCCACAGCCGGCCGATCGGCCCGACGCTCCGCCCCGCGTGGCGCGCTCATCGGGAAGGTGTTCGAGGGCCTGTGTTTCGCCGCCGCGACGGCCCTTCTCGCCTCGCTCGGCGGCCTGATCGTTTCATTGATCATCGGCGGGTGGCCGGCGCTGCGTAAGTTTGGCTTCGGCTTCCTGACCACCACGACTTGGAACCCGGTCACCGACGTCTATGGCGCGGCGGGACCCATTGTCGGCACTCTGGTGACAGCGGCCCTGGCGCTCTTGATCTCGTTACCCGTCGCCGGTGGCGTCGCCTTCTTCCTCACGGAGCTCTGTCCCGCGCCGCTGAGAAGGCCAATCGGAACGGCGGTGGAACTGCTCGCCGGCATTCCGTCGATCGTCTACGGCATGTGGGGCCTTTTCGTCTTCGCGCCGCTGTTCTCAAAGTATGTGCAACTGCCGCTGATGGCGGCTGCCAAGCCGGGCTCGTTGCTCGACACCTTGACCACCGGCATCCCCAATGGGTCGGGGATCCTGCCGGCCTCCATCATTCTGGCGATCATGATCCTGCCCTTCATGGCCGCGACGCTCCGCGAACTCCTTTTGAGCGTACCGCCCGGCGTCCGCGAGAGCGCCTATGGCCTGGGCGCCACCACGGCCGAAGTCGTGATGTCGGTGACCCTGCCCTATGTGCGCACCGGCGCCATCGGGGCCGTCATGCTGGGCCTCGGTCGCGCCCTCGGCGAGACGATGGCGGTGACCTTCATTATCGGCAATTCGCACAATTTCCCGAAGTCGCTTTTCGATTCCGGTTCAACGATCGCCTCGACAATCGCCAATGAGTTCACCGAAGCGACAAGCCCGATCCACACCGCCGCCCTGATCGCGTTGGGCCTGGTCCTCTTCCTGATCACCTTTACGGTGTTGGGCTTGGCCCGGCTGATGCTTCGTTTGCAAGGGGCCAGGTCGTGAACGCTGGCAAGCTTGTGCGCCGCAAGGTCAGCGACGTCGCTTTCAAGGTATTCTGCGTGACCGTCACCGTCCTGGCTCTCGTGGCCTTGGCAGCGATCCTATGGTCTCTACTGAGCCAAGGCCTTGCCGGTTTGAACCTCGACGTCTTCACGAAATCGACCCCGGCGCCGGGCTCCCGCGGTGGCCTCGCCAACGCCATCGTCGGCTCGATCATGATGTGCGGGCTGGCGATGGTCTTGGCGCTGACGATCGGCGTCCTGGCCGGCACTTGGCTTGCCGAGTATGGCGGACGCTCCGTCTATGGCGCGGTGGTGCGGTTCCTAAACGACGTTCTGCTGTCGGCGCCATCGATCCTGGTCGGCCTCTTTGTCTACGAGCTGCTCGTTGCACCCTTCCATGGCTTCTCGGGCTTCGCTGGCTCCGTCGCGCTCGCCCTGCTGGCTGCGCCTGTCATCACCCGCACGACCGAAGACGTACTGTTGCTGCAGGCGTCGACCTTGCGAGAAGCCGGCGTCGCGCTTGGCGCACCGCTTTCCTACGTTATCCGAGAGGTGCTTTGGCGCTCGGCCCGTGCGGGCCTCCTGACCGGCGGCCTCTTGGCCTTTGCGCGGATCAGCGGCGAGACCGCGCCCCTGCTCTTCACCGCGCTCAACAACCAATTCTTCTCCGTCGACCTTCGACACCCCACGGCCAACCTACCGGTTGTGATCTTCAACTTCGCGCTCAGCGCCTATGACGATTGGCGCAGGCTCGCATGGGCCGGCGCCCTGCTGATCGCAGCAACCGTGCTGACGGTCACCGTCGTGGCGCGTATCTTGTCCAAGGAGCAGCGCCGCTCATGAACCCCGTGGAAGAGTTCGAAACCTCTATCGCCGACGTCGATCGCGCACAGGTAAAGGTCGACGTGCGCGGCCTCGACTTTTTCTACGGAAAGACCCACGCACTGAAAGCTGTTTCAATGCCGATCGCCCGCAACCGGGTTACGGCCCTGATCGGCCCTTCCGGCTGCGGTAAATCCACCCTGCTTAGGACGCTCAACCGCATGTACGCCCTCTATCCGGGCCAGCGCGCGGAGGGCGAGATCCTGCTGGATGGCGAGAATGTTCTGGGACCAGGCGTTGACCTCGCAAGGCTGAGAGCCCGTGTCGGGATGGTGTTCCAAAAGCCGACGCCGTTCCCGATGAGCATCTATGACAACGTCGCCTTCGGCGTGCGGCTCTACGAAGACCTGTCCAAGCCCGACATGGATGCGCGCGTTGAAGAAGCCCTGACCCGGGCTGCGCTTTGGGGCGAAGTGAAGGACAATCTCAAAGGCCCCGGCCTAGGCCTCTCCGGCGGTCAGCAACAGCGCCTTTGCGTGGCCCGCGGCGTGGCCGTGCGGCCCGAAGTGCTCCTGCTCGACGAGCCCACCTCGGCGCTGGATCCGATCTCCTCTGCAAAGCTGGAAGAGACGGTGACGCAGCTCAAGTCCGACCACACCATCGTCATCGTGACCCACAACCTTGGCCAGGCGGCCCGCGTCAGCGACTACACGGGCTTCATGTACCTAGGAACGCTCGTCGAATTCGGGAAGACCGATGAAGTCTTCACCCGTCCGGCGACGCGCAAGACCTCCGACTACATCACCGGCCGCTTCGGCTGAACCAGCGACCAGCGGACCCGTAGGCCGCCAGACACCCGCCAGATTGGCATCTGCATATCCTGGTTGGACTTGTCGCCCACCCGCCGCTGCCCGCTCACCCGAGCGGAGGCGAACATATGCGGTGCATTAGGCTATTGCAGGTCGGCGGCGTACCCGGGCGAGCCGCCTCAGGCGTCGCCAGAACCGCGTCTTCTCTGGCTCCGGATAGGGCTGCAGGTTTCGGACGAAGTCCTCCGCGCAGGCGCGCCAGCTGAACTTCTCGGCAAAGGCGCGGACCTGGGCGCGGTCGCAGGTCAGAGCCTCAAGACAGGCCTCACGCAGTCCTTCGGTAGCGGTATTGGCCAGCCTTCCGGCGCCGGAGTTGGGGATGATGTCGATCGGGCCGGGCGCCGGATAGGCTGCTACCGGCGTCCCTGACGCCATAGCCTCCAGAATCACCAGGCCAAAGGTGTCGGTAAGCGAGGGGAAGACGAAGACATCGGCGCCCGCAAAATAGCCGGCCAGTTCTGCGCCTGACTTGGAGCCAGTGAAGACCGCCTTGGGGTACTTGGCCTCAAGCTCTTCCTTCTGCGGGCCAGGTCCGACGACGACCTTGGTGCCGGGCAGGTCAAGGCCAAGGAAGGCCTCGATGTTTTTCTCCACGGCCACGCGGCCGACGGAGAGGAATATCGGCCGGGCCATGCCCGCGTAAGGATCAGGGTCGCCCTCGCGTCGGGGGCGGAAAATGTCGGTGTCGACGCCGCGCGACCACGCCGAGATGTTGCGAAAGCCGTGCTGGGCCAACTCGTCGCGCATCGTGGGCGTGGCCACCATCAACCGACCCGAAGGCTTGTGGAACCACTTCATGTAGGCGTAGCCGGCGGCCAGGGGCAAAGGCAGGCGGGCCGAGACATATTCCGGGAACCGCGTGTGATAGCTGGTCGTGAAGGGCAATTTCCATTCTACGCAGATACGCCGCGCGGCGAGCCCGATCGGGCCTTCGGTGGCGATGTGGATGGCCTCTGGCTCGAAGGCCTTGAAGCGCTCCTGCACCGGCTCATAGACCCCGATCGCCACCTTGATTTCTGCGTAGGTGGGCAACGGGAAGGTTTTGAACTGATCGGGACTGATCACCTCGACCTGGTGGCCCATGGCCTTCAGCTCAGCGACGACGCGGGTGAGCGTGCGGACAACACCGTTGACCTGTGGCTCCCAGGCGTCGGTAGCCATCAGGATGCGCATCGGCCGGCCGGCGTCATGCGGAGCGTTGATTGCCTCGCGGATGCGCGGCAGGGAGCGCGGGGGCTTGAGTTTGGGTTCTGGTTGCGCCACGGCCTGACTCTGCATCCAGGCCCAGAAGGCGCCCAGCAGCGCCTCTTTCGTCGGGAAATAGCGGTAGACGGTTCGCTCGCCGACCTTAGCGTCCTTGGCGATTTCAGCGAAGCTGAGGTCCTCGAGCGGGCCTTGCTCTAACTGATGTCCAACCGCTCGCAGGATTTGCTCGCGCGTCTCTTCGCGCTGTCGGTCGCGCAGGTTTTGGGGCGTGGCCGGCAATTTCATGGCAGTCGTACTGTCGCGAGTTGCAGCGCTATGTCAATCGATGGCTGTCAGGCGGCAAGAGGTTCGGTCAGGCCAAGCGGCGCGACTTCGGCGTGCAGGTGCCGCGCCTTTGCCCACTCAAGAATCTCCAGGGTTCCGTCTGCGTGCTCGACAAGGGCGGTGCAGCTTTCTACCCAGTCGCCGTCGTTGATGTAGGCGACCCCATCGATCATACGGCTCTCGGCCTTGTGGATGTGACCGCAAATCACGCCATCGACACCCCGCCGGCGCGCCTCGTCGGCCACCGCCTGCTCGAAGTTCTCGATGAACTGCAGCGCCTTCTTCACGCGCGTCTTTGCGAAGGCCGAGAAACTCCAATAGCCGAAGCCCAGTCGACGGCGCACGCGGTTGATCACGGTATTGGAGGCCAATAGCGCGCGGTAGGCCCAGTCCCCCAAAAGCGCCAGCCACTTGGCGTGCTGGACCACCGCGTCGAAGTCGTCGCCGTGGGTCACCAGGAAGCGCCGACCATCGGCGGTCTCATGGATCGCGTCGCGGGCAACGACGACACCTCCGAAATGGACGCCGCAGAAGTCGCGGATCACCTCGTCGTGGTTGCCGGGAACGTAGATCACCGAGACGCCTTTGCGGGCGAGTCTAAGAATCTTCTGAACCACATCGTTGTGCGATTGGGGCCAGTACCAGCCGGACCTGATCTTCCAGCCATCGATGATGTCGCCCACCAGGTAGAGGGTGTCGCATTCCATGTGGCGGATGAAATAGAGAAGCAGATCCGCCTGACAGCCTCGTGTGCCCAGGTGGACGTCAGAAATGAACACGCTGCGATAGCAACGGACTGCGGCTTCGGTCACGTAGCGCCCCGTTTCGCCCAGATTCGAGGCACTCCTGACGCGATTCGATGTCGCTTTTGCGAAGGTCACGCTCGCGCTGGCGCGGGGTGTCACCCACCTGTAAGGAACGAGCAGAGCAGACCCTCCCCAGGTCGCCCAAATATTGGTCCAAATGGACGCTAGAGCTTACCCCGCCAAGGCGACGCCAAAGTCGCTGCGCACCCGGGCGCGCATTCTCGATTCGGCGACGAAGCTGTTTTCGGAAGTCGGCTATCACGCCGCGAACAATGCGATGATCGCCGACGCTGCCAAGCTGACGCGAGGCGCCATGCTCTACCACTTCGCCACCCGCGAAGAGCTCGTCGAGGCGGCCATCGAGCATATTGAAGTGGCGCGCGCGCGGCTGTTTGAGGAGGCGGCCAGGGCCTCGGCCGCGCCGGGCCTCGACGCCTCGGAAGCCGCAATCGACGCCTACTGGGCGCTCTTGCACAAGGCGCCGTTCATCGCATTCACAGAGCTTGAGGCTGCCGCGCGCACGGATCCGATGCTGCGTATGCGCCTGGCCGCCGCCCAGGCCGCCTTCGATCATGCACAAGTCGGCGATCGCTTTGGCGCGCTGGCCCAGGCTGGAGCGGATCCCCGTTTCCAGACCAGTCGCGACCTCGGCCGCTTCCTACTGGAGGGCATCGCCCGTGGCGCCATGACCTACGACCAATCGGCCCGCCGCGAACGGTTGCTGGCGGTGGTAAAGCGCGCGGTCAGGATGCTCAACCGCAAGGGCGATATCCACGACCTCTGGAACGAATAGGCAAAGAAAAGGCCTGGCGCCTGAGCATCGGGCCTCTCGCCGTCTTGTCCGAACGTCGGCTTACTTGCCGGCCGTCGGGGATGCAGCCGGAGCTACCGGCTTGGCATCGGTTGCCGAAGCTTCACGGCGCTTATGCTGGCCGCCCATCATTTTCTGCATCGCGACGAGCTCGTTCTTGTCGATGAAGCCGTCATGGTTGGTGTCGAGCACATCGAAATACTTGAGGATCTGCTCGCCGAGCTGGCCCTTCAATTCGGCCTTCTCGAGCTTGCCGTCGATATTGGCGTCGAGCATGCCCATGATGCGGTCGTTGTTCAGCTCATCGTCGTAGTTGACCATGCGCTTGGAGGTTTCATCCACCCAGCGATAGCGGATCGCGGTGTAGAACATTTCCTCCCAGGACTGGTCGCCCCAGACGACCTGCTTGCTCGGGTCGGGGTTGGCCGGGTTGCGCTTGGAGTTGTCATAGATGAAGTGCGCAATCAGCTTCGAACCCGCCGGCACCTTGATCGGCTCGGCGAAGGTGTAGTCCCGCTGCCAGCTGAAGTCGTAACGCGGCAAGGAGAGCAGCAGCTTTTCCTTGCCGTCCGGGTACCGGATCCACAGATCCGACATTGCGCCGCGATAGTGGGCATGCGGGAAGGCCGCATAAAGCAGGGCTTCGTGTGGGAAGGTGATGTAACCGGTCTCCTGGTGATGCGGATCGTTCGGCGGAATGACGATCGCCTGGTTCACGATCACCGAATTATGCATCACGAGTTCGGGCTTCTCGTTGTCTTTGTAGAAGTAGAGCGCGATCTGGGTGTGATCGGTCACTTCCTTGCCGAACGGGGTGTAGTGGGTCTGGAAGCCGATGGCGCCGCCCGGCGGGATCCAGGTCCCGACGTTCTTCGGTGCGATCTCGCTTTCGGCGCCGACAGCATATCCGCCGACGGAAACGCCCCACTTGTTCTCGAACGCCTGTTGGCCAGCCTTCGGCACTTCCGTCATGTAGCCGGTGAGCACGTGGTGCACGCCCTGGCGGCTTTCGACCTTCACGGTCGATGCCCTCAGCCACTTGCCCTCAGTCAGCGGGTTGGCGACGAAGGGATGCTGGTAGTCGACCACGCCCGAGGCCGGGATGGTGTAGGCCGGCACGTTCAGGATCTCGTCGGGCTTGCCCAATGGCCATTCGGCGGCGACCAGGTGCTTGGCGCCTAGCGGGTCCTTGCCCTCGCCGCGCGGCGCGCCGGATTCCACCCAGTGGACCAGGGTCTTGATCTCAGCGGCGCTGAGGTTCTTGTCGTCGGAGAACTTACCCACATGCGGATCGGCGTTGTAGGGCGGCATCCGGTCGGTGCGGAGGACTTCGCGGATCATCGGCGAGAAGCCTTTGACCGTGGCGTAGTCCTTCATAGCGAAGGGACCAATGCCGCCTTCTTCGTGGCAGGCAACGCACTTGGCTTCGAGGATCGGCGCCACGTCTTTCACATAGGTGAGCTGGGCGTGGGACTTGGCGCGCTCCGGGAAATCTACCAGGCAGCCCTTGGAGGCTTGCGTCGCAGCCATCGCTGGCTTGCCGGCCAGGACGGCGGCCAGCGCGTCGCTAGCGAACTCGTGGCTCACGTCCTTCTGCACGCCGTAGTCGGACGCGTCGTTCACCGGGCCGTGGTAAGCGACTTTCCAGGTCTTCGGATTGATCACGAACACCTCGGCCGTGCGGGTAACGCCCAGCGCCTCGCCGACCAACTGGTTTGAATCCATCAAGATCGGAATATCGATGCCGAATTCCTTGGCCTCGGCGGCGATGGCTTCGCGGCTGTCCTGCAGGTTGGAATCGACCAGCATCATCTCGACGCCTTGCGCGGCGTATTTGTCGCGCAGCGCCTTCAGCGCCGGTGTCATCGACCGGGCGATCGGGCAACCAACGCCGGTCGAGACCAGCACGATCGCCTTGGCGTCCGCCATTCGATAAAGCTCGTGGGCTTCAAGCTTTTGGGCGTCGACGAGCATGAAGTTGTCGACCGTTGCCGGCATCGCGCTTATCGGCGCAGTTGCCGAGACGCCTTGAGCTTGTTGCAGGGCGTTGGTCGCCGGGCTCGTCGAGCAGCCGTAGATCAGAAGGGCGCTCACCGCCGCACCGAACACACCGATTCGCGCAGACATCATTCTCTAAGTTCCTTCCCAGATGGCTCTTCGGACACTCGCGGTTTGAATTACGCGCCGAGGCCCTATCGGCAACTTAACTTAACACTGTTCAGGCGGCCAAATCCACAGGTGGATGGTTTCAAGTTTGTCATGTTGGCGGATCGGCGTTTTCCCTAATCGAGGCGCACGGCGGCCGCCCGCAAAGGCACTGCACTTGGCGATTGACCACGACGCGGGCAATGGTGATGCCCGAGTTTGGGGGAGGGTTCATGAGCTTCATCACACGCCGCAAACCGGTTGGCGCCCAAGTGCGACCCGGCGACGGCCAACGCCTGAAGGCGACGCTTTCTTGGCCGCATTTGATGGCGCTGGGCGTCGGCGCGATCATCGGCACGGGCATATACACCTTGACCGGCGTGGCGGCGGGACTTGCCGGGCCCGCCGTTATTCTCTCCTTCGCCGTCGCCGGCGCGGTCTGCGCGTTTGCCGCGCTGAGCTATGCGGAGATGGCGACGCTGATGCCACATGCCGGCAGCGCCTATAGCTACTCCTACGCGACACTCGGAGAGTTGGTGGCCTGGGTGATCGGCTGGAGCCTGATCCTCGAGTACACGCTCGTCTGTAGCGCGGTCTCAGTCGGCTGGTCGGGTTATGCATCCGGCCTGATCGAACAAGCCCATTGGGCGGTCCCGAAGGCCCTGTTGGCGGGCCCGGAGGCGGGCGGCCTGGTCAACCTGCCGGCCGTTTTCATCGCGCTCTTGGTCACAGGAATGCTCCTGGTCGGCACGCGAGAGAGCGCCACGGTCAACTTCGTCCTGGTGTGCGTAAAGCTGGTAGCGCTCGCGGGCTTCGTCGCCCTGACGTTGCCGCATTTCGACGCCGCCCATTTCCATCCCTTCGCACCGTTCGGCTATGGGGCGCACGAGATGGACGGCAAGAAATATGGCGTCATGGGCGCCGCAGCGATCATTTTCTTCGCCTTTTATGGCTTCGACGCCATCTCAACCGCGGCCGAGGAGACCAAAAACCCGAGCCGCGATCTGACAATCGGTATCGTCGGCTCGATGATCATGTGCACCTTCATCTACATGATCGTGGCAGCGGCCGCCCTGGGCGCCTCACCTTACGACGTGTTCTCCAAGAGCTCCGAACCGCTGGCCTTCGTCCTGCGTCAGCTGACCCAGCCGATCGCCGCCTCGCTGATCGCTGGCGCCGCGGTGTTGGCAATGCCGACCGTGATCATGGTCTTCATGTTCGGTCAGAGCCGGGTGTTCTTCGCCATGGCCCGTGACGGCCTGCTGCCGAAGGCACTGGCCAGCGTCAGCCCACGCGGGGTTCCTCGCACCGTGACGATCTTGACCGGCGTGATCGCAGCGGTGATCGCCGGCGCCATCCCGCTGTCAGAGATAGCTTCCTTGGCCAATGCTGGGACCTTGGCGGCATTCATCGCGACTGGCCTTGCTGTGATGACCCTGCGCCGCGCTGCGCCTGACCTGCTGCGTCCGTTCAAGACTCCGCTAGTCTGGGTCGTGGGACCTGCCGGCATCTTCGGCTGCCTCTATCTGTTCACCAGCCTGTCGGCGAAGACGATGATCTTCTTTGCCCTCTGGAACACGTTCGGCGTGGTCGTCTACCTTCTCTACGGCCGGACCCGGAGCCAGCTCGCGACCGCCTGATGCCGATCGTCTGTGCGCGGTCTTTCGGCACATGTGAGAAGCCGAAGCTTTGCGTGAAGCGGGGTTGGGGGCTATCCCAATCCAAATGGCCGACTTGGGGTTGGCGGCGCAGGTCAAGCGCCAGGGGAGCTTGCGCCGTGACGGCTCGCACAGACACCGCCGGCAGACGGCAGGGGCCGGCCGGGGGGTTCCCGGGCCGCAAGGGGCCTGACCTCACGGTTGGGCCTATCGGCAAGACGCTGATCCTATTCGCCATGCCGGTGCTGGGCTCCAACATCTTGCAGTCGCTGAACGGTTCGGCGAATGCGATCTGGGTCAGCCATGTTCTGGGCGAGGCGGCGCTGACCGCCACATCCAATGCCAACCAGATCTTCTTCATGATGCTGGGCGCGTCGTTCGGCGTGACCATGGCCGCGAACATCATGATCGGTCAGGCAATCGGCGCCGGCAACGAGGCGCTCGCCAAGAAGATCATTGGCACATCGACCACTTTCTTCATCGTGCTCTCACTCGCGATCGGCGTAGCTGGCGGTATCCTGACGCCGCACATCCTGGACGCCATGCGGACGCCGCCGGCTGCACGCGCCGACGCGATCGCCTACCTGCGGGTGATCTTCGCGGCCATGCCGTTCGTTTATTTCTTCAGCTTCGTCATGATGGCGCAGCGAGGGACCGGCGACTCCAAAACGCCGTTCTATTTTGCCCT
>JAYUBY010000540.1:0-22044 GCA_043740635.1 Alphaproteobacteria bacterium | reverse complement strand
TAATGCGCCACATAGAACCTCCGAACGTAGGCCCACTGTGGGCCCCCTGAAATTTGCGCGTGAGCGTGGCGTGACGCTGCCGCCTGGTCAACCGGGTGCGTTAATAAGGACTAGATGACCGCAACCCCAACGCTGCCGATCCATGAGGCTCTGCCGGATTTGAAGGCGGCGCTCGCCCTCAACGCGGCAGCTGTCCTGGTCGCCCCGCCGGGCGCTGGCAAGACCACCGTGGTTCCGCTGGAGTTGCTGGGTGAGCCGTGGATCGGCGCTGGAAAGATCATCGTCTTGGAGCCTCGCCGCCTGGCCGCCCGCGCCGCGGCAGAGCGGATGGCCGCCACGCTGGGTGAGCCGGTCGGCCAGACGGTTGGCTTCCGGGTGCGCATGCAGTCGAAGGTCTCCTCCGCGACTCGAATCGAGGTGGTCACCGAGGGCGTGTTCACCCGGATGATTCTTGCGGATCCGGGATTGGCTGGCATCGCCTGTGTGATCTTTGACGAGTTCCATGAGCGTAGCTTGGATGCGGACCTAGGGCTTGCACTCGCCCGAGATGCTCAAGGCCTGCTTCGCGAGGATCTACGGATTCTGGTGATGTCTGCGACGCTCGATGGAGCGGCGGTGGCGCGTCTTCTCGCCGAGGCACCGATCATTGAAAGTCTGGGTCGAGCCTATCCTGTGGAGACCCAATATCTGGGGCGAGACGATCGCCTTCGCCTGGAAGACCGCGTCGTCCGCGCGGTGGAGCGCGCGCTGGCAACTGAGACGGGCAGCCTGTTGGTCTTCCTGCCAGGACAGGGCGAAATCCTTGGGACGGCCGAGCGTCTTGCCGAACGCACCTGGCCGAATGTCGAGATCGCGCCGCTCTATGGCGTCTTAGACCCTCGCGATCAGGACCGCGCCATCGCACCTGCGCCACCTGGAAAGCGCAAAATCGTCTTGGCCACCTCCATTGCCGAGACCAGCCTGACCATACAGGGGGTCCGCGTGGTGATCGATTGCGGGCAAGCCCGCGTGCCGCGCTTCGATCCCGCCAGCGGGCTCACTCGCCTCGCCACCGTTCGCGTGTCCCGCGCCGCTGCCGATCAGCGCCGCGGACGTGCCGGACGCACTGAGCCCGGCGTTTGTTACCGCCTATGGGACGAGGCGCAGACCCGCGCCCTGCCAGCCTTTGCCGATCCGGAAATCCTCGACGCGGACCTCTCAGGCTTGGCCCTCGATCTCGCGCGCTGGGGAGCCAAGGACGCTAGCTCGCTGGCTTTCCTTGACCCACCGCCGGCCGCCGCCTTCGGTGAAGCCCGTTCTCTCCTCGTCCGCCTTGAGGCGTTGACGGACGAGGGTGTGCTGACCCCACATGGCCGCGCGCTGGCCGACATTCCGCTTCCTCCGCGTCTCGCCCATATGGTCTTGAGAGCCTCTGAAACCGGCCAGGCGTCGCGCGCCGCGCGCATAGCGGTCCTGGTTACGGAGCGCAGCCTCGGCGGCCGCGACGTCGACCTGCGTCATCGTCTGGATGCGCTTGAAAGAGATCGCAGCCCCAGAGCCCGCGACGCCAAGGCGCTCGCCGACCGTTGGGCTGGCATGTCGGGCCGGGGCGGGACCCGTGAGCCGCTTTCCGACGGCCTGTTGCTGGCCTTCGCCTATCCGGAACGCATCGCCCGGGCCCGCGGCCCGCAGGGCGAGTTTCAGCTGGTCAGCGGTCGCGGCGCCTTTCTCGAAGCCACCGACGCCTTGGCTCGGGAAACGTGGCTGGCGGTGGCCGAGCTGGGCGGCGGCGAGCGCCGAGACCGCATCCTGTTGGCGGCGCCCTTGGGCGAGACCGAACTCCTAACCGCCTTCACCCACCAGATCACCATCGAGGACCGGCTGGAAGAGAGCGGAGCAGGGCGCCTGCGTGCGAAGCGCCTATCACGCTTCGGACGACTGGTCGTACGCGAGACGATCGACGACAATCCTGATCCAACGTTGATCGCTGCTGCCCTGGCCGATCGTGTCCGCGCTGATGGCCTTAGGGTCCTGCCCTGGGGCGACGGCACAGGAGCTCTTCGTACGAGGCTTGCATTTCTGCGGGACAAAGACCCGACTTGGCCCGACCTTTCCGACGCAGCCCTAGTCGCTGGTCTAGACGACTGGTTGGCCCCGCTGTTGCCTGGGGTTCGTTCGCTTGCCGCCCTGAAGCCCGCCGTTCTCGACAGCGCGCTCCGAACGCTGATTCCGTGGGACCTTCAGCGGCGCCTGGATGCCGAGGCGCCAGCCCGATGGACCGCGCCCACCGGCAACAGCTTTGCCATCGACTACGCCGCCGAGGCCGGCCCCCGCGTCGGCGTTCGCGTGCAGGAGGTCTTCGGGCTCACCACCCATCCAACTGTGGGTGGGGCGCCGCTGACCTTCTCCCTGCTCTCGCCAGGCCACAAGCCCATCCAGACGACAAAGGACTTGCCGGGCTTTTGGAAGGGCTCCTGGAAGGACGTCCGCAGCGACATGCGCGGCCGCTATCCAAAGCACGTCTGGCCAGAAGACCCGTCCGTCGCGGAGCCCACGGCTCGAGCCAAGCCACGGGGGACGTAGGGGTTATCGGTTTCCGAACGGAAAAAGGGTGATCAGTGTCATCCGCGAATTCACTGGGTAGCGGCGCAGGATCACGCCGCGGCCCTTGGCGGTCCCGGCTTCGACAGCCTTCACCGCGGTGCTCAGATCCCGCAGGTCACTCATCGAAAGCCAGGGCGCCTGGGCCGGGAAATCGTTGCGGCAACAGTGAGCCCCATAGATCACCGTCGCAGCAGGCAAGGTTGCCGACAGCCGGTCGGCCGTGAAGGCGTAAGCCGCCAGGCTGGAATCCGGCATGAAGGCGTAAAGGCTGGTCGGATAGATCAGGTCGCCCGTAAACAGCAGCTTCGCGACCGGGTCATGCACCGAGATCGACGTCGCCGTGTGACCTGGTGTTGAGAGGATCTGCACCCGCCGGCCCCCGAGATCGAGGAACCCGCCTGGCTGCACCCATTCGCTGACCTTGAACGGCGGCGCAGCGCTAGGGCCTACGGTCCCCATAAATTGATAGCGCGCCAGATGGACCACGCCGTTCCGCACCCGCTCACGGGTCTGCGGCAGGTCGATCAGCGCGACGTTCGTGAGGAACTTCAGACCGTTGGTGTGATCGGAGTGCAGATGGGTCGGGATCACGGTGACAGGCAGTCTGGTCAGATTCGCTAGCACCGGCCGGATGTCGTGCGATGGTGTTGATCCGGCATCGATAAGCAGGGCGCGGGTTCGACCCACCAAGAGATATTCGTAATTGTCGGGATCGCCCTGAGGTTCGCCAAGCGCGTAGGTTTCTGGCGCGATGGTCTGCACGCGCCAATAGCCTCCAATCACGGTGCCGAGCGCCGGACCAGGCGCCGGAGCGTTCGAAATCAGCGCCGGTGGTTTCGAGGGCAAGCCCAGCTTCGATAGCAGCGGGAGGGCCTCTGCGAAGACGATCGGCGTATATGTCAGGCATAGGCCAGCCGAGATGGCCAACGCCGTAGCGATCGCAGCTGCAGGCTTCCAGAGGTTCATTCGACTAGGCCTTGTGGATTAACGCCGCCGGCGTGATCTCCTTCAGCGACCGCGCGCCGATGCCGGCCATTGCCAGCCGCAATTCGGTGTTGAGCAGGTCCATTGTCCGCTCCACGCCAGGCTGTCCGAACGCGCCCAGGCCCCAGATGTAGGGGCGACCGATACCAACCGCTGTTGCGCCGAGCGCAAGGGCTTTGAGCGCATCCGTCCCGCGCCGCACGCCGCCGTCGACCAGTACCGGGATGCGCCCCTTCACCGCCGCCACGACTTCGGGCAAGCACTCAAGCGTCCCACGTCCGGTCTCGGTCGCTCGGCCGCCGTGGTTGGACACCATCACCCCATCGCAGCCGTATTTTACCGCCATGGCCGCGTCTTCGCCGGACTCAAGGCCCTTCACCAGAACCTTCATCCTCGTGGCGTCCTTCAGACGCTTGATGAAGTCCCAGGTTAGAGATGGAGAACTGTTGAGCAGTCGGCCTGCGTCGAGCCCGGAGAACATCGGCCGCGTGGACATCGGTGCGCCGCCTTGCGCGTGGCAGGCGGTGCACTGGCGGGTGTCGGCCGCGATGGCCCGGCTGAGCGTTTCCGTATTTCGTCCGGCCGGTAGATCCACGGTGACCGCGATGGCGGCGCAACCGGCTGCATCGGCGCGTTTCGCCAGCTTGATCGCCACGTCGAGATCGTTGGTTGTGTAGAGCTGATACCAAAGTGGCCCGCCGCGGGCCTTGATCACGTCCTCCACCGGGATCGAGGTCATAGTCGAGAGGATTTGCAACGCATCGCGGCTTTTGGCGGCGCGAGCCACAGCCAGTTCCCCTTCCGCCTGGAAGGCCCTTTGACTGCCAAGCGGGCACAAGAAAATAGGGGTCGCATAGCGTGTCCCGAAGAGTTCCACTCCCATGTCTAGCTTGCTCACGTCGACCAGGCGGCGCGTGCGTAATTGATAACGAGCGAAGGCGTCGCGGTTGGCCTTCAGGGTCTCCTCGCCGTCGACTGCGGTCATCAGATAACCCCAGTGCGCCACGGGTATATTGCGGTGGGCGACCTTTTCCAGGTCGAAGACGTCCAGCGCGTCCTGGGCCCGGTCTGCCAAAGCGCTCGGCGCTTCCGGGGTCTGAGCTAGAGCCGAGGCTGCTAGCGGCAGGCCCGCATAGAGCGGGCTCGCCGCCAGGAAATTCAGAAACGCCCGCCGATCGTTCATTTGTTCTCCCCCCGCTCAGGCTTGGCTGCGCGAACGCTATCGAGCGGTGGTTTCCGGCCGGGCGCAAGCCCCGCCCTTGGCGAGATACCGTTGTGAACGCCTTATGGAATTTTTATGTCGTTGAATATTCCTGATATGCGAATTGGCGATCGTGATGTCGCCATCGCTTCTGGAGCCGCACACAGCGACCCTCAACCCCCGTCGGCGCTCATCCAGACCGATCCATTGGATCCCTACGTCGCCAAGCGCCCCCCAGGTGGAAACAAAGATTGCGCTTCATGGCTATCAGCCGGCCTGCGAGGCTGATTGCCAGGCCCTTTGCACGGTCAAAAGGGGGCCGGCTGGAGACCTGCCTGGTCTATCATCGGCTGGGCCCCAGCACGCCCTGCAAGCAGGCTATGGACAGCCTCATCCTCGCCCAAAGCGGCCCTCTGAAACGGCTTCACATCGCCGCGTAGATCATGATCCCGGTCGCCACCGACAGGTTCAGGCTGTCGGCCCGACCGCGCATGGGTATCTTCACGTTGACGTCGCAAAGTTCGGACATCTCGGGTGGCAGGCCTTGCTGCTCGTTGCCCATCAGGATCAGGGTCGGCCGGGCGTAGGCCGCCTCACGGTGGTCAACGTCGGCGGAGAGTAGGGTGCCCACAACTGAGCCCGGCCAAGCATTGCGCCAGGCAGCGAACTCGGCCTCGGTGGCTTTGACAAGTGGAACGGCGAAGACGGAGCCCATGGTCGCACGCACCGCCTCCACCGAGTAGGGATCGCAGCATTCGCCGACCAGGATTACCCCACCGCAACCCGCAGCGTCGGCGGTGCGCACGATTGTGCCGAGGTTCCCCGGATCGCGCACCCGATGCAGCGCGACCCAGCAGGCCGACGCATGTGGCTCGACAGCTGAGAGTGGCTGGAAGACCTGGCGGAAGACGCCAACCAGCGCTTGCGGATTGTCCCGCCGGCTGACCTTGGCGAGAATCTCTTGTGTGACCTCGATCACCACGCCGTTAGCCGACAGAGTCGCTGCGATGGCGGTCTTAAGTAGAGGATGGGTCTCTACGCCGTGCATCAGGATCGCCGGGGCGTGGCCTGTTTCGATCCCCTCGATCACCGCTTTCAAACCCTCGGCGACAAAGAGGCCCGTCCTCTCGCGTTCCTTGCGAAGGTGCAGTGCGCGGACCGATTTCACCGTTGGGTTGGTCAGCGAAGTGACTGCGCGGCTGTTCATTCTTGCCCCGCGTTCGACCGCCATCGGGCGAAGAAGCTCATGCCGATCTCGCGGGCGCCGTCTTCCTGTACGAGCGCCAACTCACCCCATTCGATACGTCCGTCTCGACCCTTGAGCTTGTCGGCGAGGAGGCCGGAAAGCGCCGCCCCGCTAATTCGCTCGGCATAGGTGTTCAGTACCAGGAATTCAGCGTTTTCTGAAAGAAGTTGAGCGCATAGGCCTACAAGTTCAGGCAGGTCCTCAAATAAACGCCAGACCTCACCGTCAGGACCCCGACCGTATTTTGGCGGATCGAGGATGATCCCCTCATATTTCGAACCCCGCCGGACTTCGCGCTGGACGTACTTGCGCGCGTCCTCCGTGATCCACCGGATTGGCCGGTCGTTGAGGCCCGAGAGCGCAGCGTTTTCCCGCGCCCAGGCTACGGCGCGTTTGGAAGCGTCCACATGGGTCACCGCCGCGCCTGCCGCCGCCATCACCAGGCTGGCGACGCCTGTGTAGCCGAAGAGGTTCAAGACCCGCGGCTGGCCGCGTGCGCTGCGCACAGCGGCGTCGAGCCATTCCCAATTGGCCGCCTGCTCCGGAAAGAAAGCCAGGTGCCGGAAGCTGGTGAAGCGGCCGTTGAATTTTGCCTCGCCCCAGACTAGCGGCCAGGTTTCGGGCGGCTGGCCCCGGAGCTTCCAGCGGCCAGCGTCTTCCTCGTCCGTGGGATCGAACACCGCATCCGCCGCCTCCCAGACCTCCGCTCCGAGGTTGGGCGACCACAGGCACTGCGGCTCCGGGCGGACGACAGTGAAGCGTCCATAGCGTTCGAGCTTGCGGCCGTTCCCGCTATCCAGCAGGGCATAGTCCGCCCAGCCGCGCGTGCGCATCACGCTCGGCAGTTCGGCGACTTCGGGGGCGGGCGCCGGTCTCATCGTCCGCGCTTACGCGGTCGCCCATGCCTTCGTCCAGACGCAAGGCGTCGATCAGCCTGCGGATTTGCAGCCCAGACTTGTCACAATGGCTGAATTGGGGTCCCGTGGCGGAACGGAACTTTAGAAAGATCACCTTGCCGGTCGCAGCCAGCACGCCACGCCGTTCCGCCCGCAAGGCCAAGGGCGACGGCCATCTTCGCCGCGCCGAGATCCTCGAGGCTGCCGAGCGCATCTTCGTCGCCGAGGGCTATGAGGGCGCGACGATCCGCAAGATCGCCGATGAGGTTGGGGTCTCCTCCACCGCCCTCTACATGCATTTCCAGGATAAGGGCTGCATCCTACTCGAGATCTGCGAGCGGACCCTGCGCCTGCTTCTGGAACGCAACAGCGAGATCGCTGCCAAGCCGCTGGATCCCGTGGTGCGCGTGAACATGATGCTCCAGGCCTACATGCGCTGGGGTATGGAACATCCGAACGCCTATCAGCTCGTCTACTGCGGCCGCCCTGCGACCGGCCCCTGGCCCGAGGACACTCGGGACCTTTCTTCCCAGTGCTACGATATCTTCTGCAACGTGGTACGCGAGATCGCCGCTGCGGGGCGTCTGCGGGTCGGAACGGCCGAGAGTGCTGCTCAATCGCTCTGGATGTCCTGCCACGGCGTAGTGGCGCTGCTCTCGTCGCGTCCCAATTTCGGCTGGGCCGATCGCGAGGAGCTGATCGAGGTCACCCTCGAAAGCCTGCTGAACGGTTTGGTCGTGGACTAGATTCTAGCGTCCCGCCGGCGTGGCCACATTGGCCGCGGTCGGCGGCGAACTGACCGGATAACCGTAGGCTCCGCGCTTCAAATCGGCGCTCAGCGTGATCGGAACCGAGCCGCCGTTCAGTTTGGCGCGGTAAATCTGTTGGTTCTCCATGACCCGCATGACGTAGTTGCGGGTCTCAGAGAACGGAATGCACTCGATGAAGTCGATCGGATCCGTGGAGCCGCCACGCGGGTCGCCGCAGAACTGGGTCCACTGGGTGGGGCGCCCGGGCCCGGCGTTGTAGCCGGCCGCAGCCATGACGTAGGAGCCAGAGAATTGGCTCACCAACTGGCCCAGGAATTGCGCGCCGAGGCGCATGTTGTAGTCAGGCTCGTCCAGCTGCGAGGGGGAGTAGCTAACGCCCATCCGGCGGGCCAGAATTTTGGCGGTGCCGGGCATCAACTGCATCATTCCACGGGCGCCTGCGCCTGAGTGGACATTGGGATCAAAGCTGCTTTCTTGGCGGGTGATCGCCAGGACCAATGCAGGCTCGGCACCGCCGCCGTCAGGGGCGTTGCGCACGGGATAGGCTCGCTGCGGCAGTATGAAGCCGCGCTGGGCGGCAGCTCGTGCCGCCCGCATGGACGTATCCATTTCGCCGTAGTTGCGTGCCAGATCAACGAGTTGCGCCTCGTCCTCTGCGGTCGGCAGAATATCGTCCAGGTTCAAAACGAAGACGCGGAAGAGTTCACGCTGGCCATAGTCAAAGAGCAGCCGTGTCGCGGCTACGGCGTCGCGGTTCTCGAAAGTCGCGCGGGCCTGGGAGGTAATATCTGGGTCCGACTGCAGCGTCAGCCGCTGGCCGAGCTTCTCCGCCGCCAGCATGCCGTAAAAGGTCGTGTTGTACCGGGCGGCGCGACCGTAGAACTCTTCACTCGCCTGCTTTTGGCCTCGGGCCTCGGCGGCGCGGGCTTCCCAATAGAATGCGCGGCCTCGGGTGACTGGCGTCGTGCCAATCCTCTCAAGGTTCGCGAAGTGCCGTGCGGCCTTCTCCGGTTCGTTCAACTTGGTCAGTGCTATCCAACCTGCATCGAACTCTGCGTCTGCTCCGTCCGATCCAGCTGTCAGGCCGCTGTCGGCGGCGGCGGCGTATGCCGCGTGGGCATCTCCCGCCCGAAGCGCAGCGAGAACCAGATGGCGTCGCTCGTCCCAGATGCGGCCGCCTTGGTCGGTGGTCGATACTTCGTGCGGGAAGCCTGAGGCTAGACTCAGGGCCTGCATGTCCTGCCCCTTGCGGCGTAGATAAGCCGCACGTTCGAACGTCACGCCGGGCGATTGGGCCATTTCGGTGGGGAGAGCAGAGACGAGCTCGTTGGCGTCCCTGGCCTCGCCGCGCAACGCCAGGCGAGCGCGCGCTGCGTTCTGCTGGTCGGCTGGCAAGAGCGCAATCATGTCCCGCGCTGCGGGGCCCTGGTTGCCGTAGAGCAGTACGTCAGCGCGCCGCACATGGTCGTCCTGGGTGAGCACGTCGCCGAAGCGGGCCAACATTACGCGCTGCGGATCGGCCTCGAAGCTCTTGTCGCGCCACCAATGTTTGATCAGTGCAGTGGCGTCGGCCGCACGACCGAGGCCGCGGTAGGCTGCAGCCAGCGCCATGGCGCCTTGCGCTGTCGTAGGCTCGGCGGCGGCAAACCAGTCGAGGGTCTCCTGCGGTGTCTTGCTGGCGGTTTCCAGGAGGCGTTCCGCTGCGGCCTGACGCCTTGCGCCACGCGGCCAGCCGGCGAGTTCGCGTCGGGCATTGTCGACCTCGGAGAAGCCCACGGAATCGGCATTGCTGTCCACCAGCGCCCAGGTGGCGGTCTTGCGCGCCAAAGGATCGCTGAGACCGGCTATGGCCTCGCGGGCGCCGTTGACGCTTCCGTGGCGGGCGTCCTCGATGGCGTCGTGAAAGAGAGCCGCATCGCGTTGAGACAGGGAGTGGGCGATGGCGTGCGCCGGGGCTGGTGTGTCCAGCGGCGTTGATTTGTTGAGCCTCTCGAGGAGGTCGCCCAGCGGATCCGGCGGCTGGGCGCGCGCAGTCACGCTCGCCATCGCGGCGACGCCGGCGATCAGGACTACCTTTCGTGCGATCTTGTGCAACGGACGCCCCAACGGAACTCGAGCCGAATCAATAGGTCATTGCGGGCGATGCCCACGCTCCCATATTGTCCCGACGAATCTGAACGACGCTTCAACATGCGTCCAATCACGGCAATTTGCTTACAATGTTAGAGCCTTTGTTCCGGGGCGTGCTCCCGGCCCTTGTGACGCCCTTCCGCGACGGCGCGATCGATGAAGACGCCTTCGTCCGTCTTGTTGAACGCCAGATCACTGGGGGCGTTCACGGCTTGGTGCCGGTCGGCACCACCGGTGAGACTGCGACTCTAAGTCACGATGAGCACCGCCGGGTGGTGGAGCTTTGCGTCAAGACTGCCGCTGGGCGTTTGCCCGTGGTGGCGGGCGCGGGATCGAATTCCACGGCTGAAGCCATAGAGTTCGTCCATCATGCCAAGGTGGTCGGCGCTGACGCCGCCCTGGTGGTGACGCCCTATTACAATCGCCCGAGCCAGGAGGGACTCTACGCTCACTTCGCGGCGATTAACGAGGCCGTGCAGCTGCCGGTCCTCATCTACAATGTGCCCTCGCGCACCGCCGTCGACATCACCAACGCCACGCTGGCCCGCCTGGCGAAGTTACCGAACATGGTCGGGATCAAGGACGCCACCGGCGACTTGGCGCGCGCCAGCCAGCAGCGACTGATGTGCGGGGAGGGCTGGACAATGCTCTCGGGCGACGATCCCACCGCGCTCGGCTATATGGCCCACGGCGGTCATGGCTGCATTTCTGTCACCGCCAACGTGGCGCCGGAGCAGGTTTCGAGCTTCTTCAATGACGCGCTCGGCGGACAATGGCAGGGCGCTCTCTACGGCCAGGACCGGCTGATTCGGCTGCACAAGGCGCTCTTCACCGACGCCTCGCCGTCGCCGACAAAGTTCGCGTTGGCTCACCTCGGCCTTTGCGCCGAAGATCTGCGCCTGCCGATCGTCCCGGCGTCGGACGCCTCCCGCAAAGAGGTGCTCGCTGCTATGCGGGACGCTGGCGTGATTTGATGACTAAGGCTGAGACGCCGCGCAAGTTGATCGCCGAGAACCGGCGGGCGCGGTTCGACTATTTCCTGGAGACGTTCTTCGAGGCGGGGCTCGCGCTCACGGGCTCCGAGGTCAAATCCTTGCGCAATGGTCGAGCCAACATCGCCGAGAGCTATGCGGCGGTGGAGGGCGACGAGATCATGCTCGTAAACGCTGACATTCCGCCGTACGCCCAGGCCGGTCCGCACTTCAATCACGAGCCTCGCCGCCATCGGAAGCTGCTCCTGAAGCGCAAGGAGATCGACAAGCTGATCGGGGCTGTGCAGCGCGACGGCCGTACGATCATTCCGATCAAGCTCTTCTGGAATGACCGGGGGCTTGCCAAGCTCGAGGTCGCGCTGGCCAAGGGGAAGAAGGAACACGACAAACGCGAAGCCACTGCCGAGCGTGACTGGCAGCGCGACAAAGCCCGCCTCATGAAGGACCACAGCTAGGTGACGCCGGAGGAGATCTCCGTACTCGAACGCGACACCGTCGCTGCGGTCGCCCCTCCTGAGACCCCCGAAATCGGCGGCTGGCTTGTCCCGCTGGATACGGGAACCATCGGCCGCGCGAAAAGCGCTGTGCCCCTGACGCATGACATCGGCCCTCAGGCGATCGGCGAAGTCGAGGCGGCCTATCGCAAACGGGGCCTAACGCCCGGCTTCCGGATCGCCGATGTTCCTTCCCTGGCGCCCGTCTGCGCGGAGCTCGCTCGCCGAGGCTTCGCGGCAGAGCAACCGACCATTTTCAAGACCGGATTCATCGCACAACTTGGCGCGTTTTCAGAAGCTTCAGTGACTATTCTCGCAAAACCCGATGCAGCTTGGACGTCAGTCTTCCTGGGCGAGGGCTTTGATCTCGCCGATGGCTCCCATCGGATCGCAGCGCTCACTCGCTCTCCCGACGCCATCTACGGCGCAGCCGGTGAGGGCGGGGAGACCCAGGCCGTGGGGGTAATGAGCTTCGGTGCGACCTGGGCCGGCATTCATGGAATGCGCACCGCGCCCGCGCACCGTGGAAAAGGCCACGCCGGCGCAATCCTGGCCGCTCTAGGCCGCGTCGCTCGCGAGCGCGGTGCGACGCGCGTCTTCTTACAGGTCGAAGAGGCCAATCCGGCTCGCCGGATCTATCGCCGCGCCGGTTTCACGCCCGTTTGGCGTTATCACTATTGGCGACAGTAGGGGTTTGGCGAGGCTGGCTACCTTGCCAAGTCCTTCAGCAGGCTCTCCCAATGCGCCAAATCGCCATCGATGGCATCGACGGGAGCGCGCTCGTTGAGGCCGTGGGCAAAGTCGTCGGACGACTTCATGAAGAGGCCCGAGACCCCATAAGCTGGAACACCTAGGGCGCGGAAGAACATGCTATCGCTGGCGCCCGCAGCCATCGAGGGCACGATAGGCAAGCCCGGGAACCGCGCGTGGACCGCCTTGGTCACTGCCGCAAGCACGTCGGGCCTGAGCGGCGAGGCGGGAGCATCGATTGAGCCGTCGTTCTGCCGGGTCACCTTTGCCGCTGGATCAGCGATCACTTTGACTAGGGTCTCACGCACGTTCTCTGACGAAGTTCCGGGGAAGATGCGGCAGTTGACGTTGGCTGTAGCCTTCTGTGGCAAGGCGTTGGGCGCATGGCCGCCTTCGATCATCGTCGTCACGCAGGTCGTGCGCAGCTGGCCCACGAAATCGCGGTCCGCGGACAAAATTTCGATGGCGTCTGGATCGCCTGGATTGGCCACGTAGCGCCGAATAGCGTCGCCAGCCGGGCCCGGCGTGTTGGCGGCGGTGGCTTTGAAGAAAGCGTCCGTCAGCTCACTGCGCATCGCCGGAAACTTGTAGGCGGCTAGTCTCCCGAGATCCTGGGAGAGCTCATAGATGGCGTTTGTCTTGCCAGGCCGACTGGAGTGGCCGCCGGGATCGGTCACCTCAATGGAGAAGTCGGCATAGGTCTTCTCCGCGCCCTGCACCTCATAGAGTACAGGCTTACCATCTTCGCCGATCAGGCCGCCGCCACCGTCGCCATTCAGCACCAGCTCGACCCCCTTTAAGTCTTGGGCGAGCTTGCGGGCCGTCTGCATCAAGGTCTCTTCGTCGCCGCTCAGCGCCAGGATGACGTCGCGGCCGGGTTTCCAACCTTCCTTCTTCAGCTGGCCCAGCACCGTCACGACGATGGAGACATCGAATTTGTCGTCCACCGCGCCTCGTCCGAAGATGTAACCATTCTCGACCACCGGAGTGAACGGATCGCGCGTCCAGTCGGCCGGCTTGGCCTCGACCACGTCCATATGGTCGATAATAAGGATGGGTTTCTTCTTGGGATGGGTCCCGGGATATCGCGCGGTCAAGGTCGCGCTGCCGGCCACAGGTGCGATCGTGACGTCCTCCGGCCTGAATCCCGACTGCACCAAGACGTCCTTTAGATAGGCCGCATAGACAGGGACCTGATTGCCGGGGATCACCGTCCGAAATGCGATGCCCTTCTTCAGCAGTTCAAGCGCCTTGTCATGCAGGGCTGGATCGAAGTTCGGTGGCGTGGCCAGCGCAGACGTCGCGAGCAGGGCGGACAGGGCGGCTGCGCCAAGGAGGGTCATAGTTTTCAAGGACAGAATCCACTGGAGATCGAAGGTTGGCGGACCCTACCGGCGGGCGCTGTACGAGGCGAGGGGTTCTGCGCGACAGACGCTCGGGCGCCGGAACCATTGGCAAGCTTTCGGCTTTTGGAGGTATGGCAGCCGAGTCTCGCTCCTTCGATCCGCGAGTAGCGGGTGGGTTCGACAGCACATTCGTCGATGGGGAGATCGCCTATGCGGATCGCGCACCCGACGATGAGTTGCGGCAGTCTTATTTCTGCACAATCTGCCAGCAACGTGTGGCCAAGCAGGATCTTGCCGCCATTTTCCATCACCGGCAGCGAGGCCATCGCCCACTCACGGATGTGGACTATCAACCCGTCGAGAGCCTGTCCGATCAGATCACGAAGGCATTCGACCAGGCGCTCCGACCCCGCTAGGTGTGGTGAGCCGCTGAGGCGTCTTAAGTCTCGATGGGATACTCCGCCTCACGCCAGGCCTTCATGCCCCCGTCCAGCGCCACCGCCCGCCCATATCCCAGCTCACGCAGGGTTGCTGCCGCAAGAGTCGAGATCTTGCCGAACTCGCAGCACGTCAGGATTCGCACGGTTGGGTCCGGCAGCTCGCTGTTGACCCGAAGCTCCAGCTGGCCGCGAGGCAGGTGGACGGCCCCAGGCACATGACCGGCGTCAAAGGCGTCTTTCTCGCGGATGTCGAGGATCACCAAGTCGCGACTGTTGCCGCCGAGACGCTCCTTCAACTCCTCCTGGGCCATAAATGGAACCTTCGCCGCCGCCTCGCTCAAGAGCTGGGCCACCGTTTTGCCGCCGCTCATATTGGTGCGCAGCGCCTCCGTCAGATGCGTCGGCGCCGTCAAGTCCAAGGCCTGCATCATTGCCACGAACTCGAACCGGTCAGTCTTCTGCAGTCGTGGGTTGTCGGCGACTTCTGTAGCGATCGTCGAATGGCTGCGCCCTTTGTAGTCGTGAGCGGGAAAGACCATGGTTTCCGGTGGCAGTTTCAGGAGTTTCTCGAACAGACTCTCGTAAAGCTGGTGCGGGTCACCGCTCGGCAGGTCGGTCCGTCCAGTGCCACCGATCAGCAACGCATCGCCTGTGAACACCCTGTCGGCCATGACCAGGCTCATGGAGTCCCGCGTGTGGCCGGGCGTGTGAAGCGCCTTCAACCGAAGTTCGCCCACGACCAGCATGTCGCCATCGTCGAGCCTGAGGTCGGCATAGGGCGCCGGCGCAAGCCTATGCATCACGACTGGTGTCCCCAACGCTTTGCCGAGCTCGTGACTGGCCGAAAAGTGGTCGGCGTGGGTGTGGGTGTCGACGACGTACTTCATAGATAGCTCGTGCTGAGCGCAGAAACCCAGGTACCGGTCGATGCGGCTCAGTTCCGGAGCGATCAGCACCGCGGCGCACGTCGCCTCGCAGCCCACGAGGTAGGACTGGCACCCGCCCGTCGCGATCTGCTCGAATATCATCAACGCCCCCTGGCATTTGGTCTGCGAACCATTGCCTGCCCAACAGACGGCGAGCAAGGCAGCACGGCCGGCTGCACGTTAGGGCTCATGCGCTGGCGCGCGGTGCAGGGTGTAGATGCGGTCATTCAGGCCGAAGACCAGCGTGTCGGGCGCAACCCTATGAAAGGCGACCTCTGAGCAGCCGGTCTCTAGCGTAAGGACCATCCTCGTCGTCATGCCGATCGCTCGCGACAAGGCGACGGCGTCACGGGCCCTACCCTTGTGATCTGGCTCGGCGAGCTCACCCTCGAAGAGGAGGTCGGCAGTGTCCTCGTGGATTACATAGACGGCGTGCGGGCAGCCAAGCGGCGAGGGCCCGGCCACCGAATGGGCCCCGAAGATAACCGCTTGACCCAGCAGGCGATGCTCTTCCTTCAGGCCGCCCTTCTGAAGGGCGTCCGCCCATGGGGCGATGTCGGTCTTGGCGATCACCCAGCGCCCGGTAAAGTCTGGGCTTTGTGTGTACCCAGCTCCGGGCTGAAGGATTAGCGCGCTGAGCAGGGCGGCGCTGATGGCGGCCTGAACGCGGGTCATTCGTAACCTCCGCCGTTTGCCTCTGGTCAATCAAGATCGCAGTATCGGCTGACACCTTCGAATCTGGAAAGAGCGAGAGCACATGACCGCGCCCGTGAGAGTCTTCGACGCGGGCCACGTCCGCACAATCACGCTCGACCGGGCGGACAAGAAGAATGCGCTCAGCCAGAAGTTGGCTTGGGGTGTGGTCCAAGCGGTGGACGTCGCGGCGCTGGATGACAATGTCTGGGTGGTGGCGATCACCGGCAGTGGCGACGCTTTCTGCGCAGGTCTCGACCTTTCGCCAGGTTCCGAGCCTTACTCGCCCTATTCGCCACAGACTGCGCAGCTCGACGACATAGGTTGGGTGGGTCAGTTCCTGCTCGCGATCCGCAAGCGTTGCGACAAGCCGGTGGTGGGCGGGATCAACGGCGTCGCTGTGGGTGCAGGCTTGGGACTTGCAATGGCGACAGACGTGCGCCTGATAGCCAAGAGCGCGCGGCTAATGGCGGGCTACACCCGCATCGGTGGCTCGCCAGACGCGGGCCTTACCGTCACCCTGCCTCAAGCCATGGGCTACGAGCGAGCTATGCGTTTCATGATGGAGAACCGCACGGTCATCGGCGAGGAAGCGTTGACTTGGGGCATGGCCGGTGAAGCCGTCGACGACGCCAAGTTCGCTGACCGCCTAGCCGCCTACTGCGAGGAACTCTGTGCGTGGTCGCCGATCACGCTGCGCCTCTTGAAGCGGGGTATGGTGAAGTCTTACGAGTCCCACGACATGGAGCAGCAGCTTCGCTATGAGGTCTCCAACATCCGCAAGGCGTTTGGCAGCGAAGACGGGCAAGAAGCCCGCCGCGCCTTCCTCGAAAAGCGAAAACCGGTTTTTCAGGGCCGTTAGAGGCGCGACGGTCTCAGCGAAAGCTGGTTGTGTTCAACGACCAGCACATAGCCTGATGGCGCGACCAGGTGACGAGCGGCCGACTTGGCGGGGAAGCCGTAGCAGAGGCTGACGTGGCCACCGTCGTCCCCCGAGCCGCGGCCCACGCCCGCGTCGTCGGAGATGTTGTGGAAGCTCGCTTGAAAATGGGAGCCGTCTGAGCATTCAAACCGCGCGCTTCCATTGCCTTTTGGTGACCAAGGGGCGGGCATTGGGCCGTACCCAAATGAGCCCGAACAGGCGAACCCCACGTCCCATTCATCCTTGAGCAGAACAGCTCCGCCAGAACCAAGTGCGTTCGGTCGGGACCGGCCGGTCAGCACCCTCTTGCCGACCACCGCGAAGAAAAGAGCCGGGGTCGAGGCTGTCGGTACGCTATAGGCCAGAACCCCCTGAAGGGCCCCCGAGGGTGGCGGGATCCCTGCGTTAGATCCGGTAATTCCTCCGATGGCGGCGCCGGCGGCGCTCATCTCTAGAAGGGTGATGGCAATCAAAAAACCCCGGAGCATTGCGAGCCTCCAGACCGCGAGCCTGCGCAACTCGCGTAACAAAGATACGCCGCGCCGACCGTTCGATCTAGGCCGCAGATATTAGAGGAGCGCGCGCGCGCGCTCGAACACGGCTTCGAACATTCCCGGCGTCAGCCGGCCAGTGTTCGTGTTGAGGCGCGAGCAGTGGTAGCTGTTCAACACCACATAGCGTCCAGCCTTAAATTCGGTCCCATGACCGGGCGGACCCGCCGAGGCCTTTAATCCCAACGCCTTAAGCACATTACGCCGCGAAACGTCGCCGAGCGTCACAATGACCTTCAGGCGGGGAAGGGCAGCGATGCGGCTGGTCAGGAACGGACGGCAAGCTGCCTCTTCGGACGCCTCCGGCTTGTTTCCTGGCGGAGCGCAGCGCACCGCGTTGGAAATCATGCAGTCGATAAGCTCAAGTTCATCGTCGCCGTCCGGGTCATAGCGCCCACGTGCGAAGCCCGTCTTCGCAAGTGTGGCATAGAGCAACAAGCCCGCATGATCGCCGGTGAAGGGTCGACCCGTCCGGTTAGCGCCCGTTCGTCCAGGCGCCAGGCCCGCGACCAGCAGGCGTGCGTTCTCATCGCCGAACGACGGCGCGGGTCCATTGAACCAGCCGGGGTTGGCTGACGTGTTCGCGACTCGATAGGCCACAAGCCTTGGACATATCGGGCAATCACGCGGCGGTTCCGGTGGTCCGCCCGCTTCCAGCCGGAGATCGGAACCCAATTCAGGCCTCCGCATCGGCCTCCGGCTCATCTTCGTGAAGACGTTCGCTACGGCTTTCCTGGATGAACCGTGGAAGGCGCGAGGGCCGCCCGATGATGTCGGCAAGATCGGCCAGATCGACGAAATTGTCGGCCTGACGCCGTAGGTCGTCCGAGGCCATCGGCGGCTGCGACTTTACTGTCGAGACCACGGTCACCCGCGCGCCCCGGCGCTGCACCGCCTCCACCAGCGCGCGGAAGTCGCCGTCGCCGGAGAATAGGACCAGATGGTCGGCATTTGCCTGGGCCATCTCCATCATGTCGACGGCAATCTCGACGTCCATGTCGCCGCGCCAGCGCTTGCGGCCCTGGCTGTCGGTGTATTGCCGGGCGGTCTTGGTCACCAGGCTATAGCCGTTGTAGTCCAGCCAATCGACCAGCGGTCGGATCGGTGAGTACTCCTCGTCCTCGACGAGAGCGGTGTAGTAGTAGGCGCGGATCAGGACGCCGCGTTTGCGGAACTCTTCCAAGAGCTTGCGATAGTCGATGTCGAAGCCCAGCCCCTTGGCCGCAGAATAGAGATTGGACCCGTCGATGAAGAGCGCCAGGCGATCCGTGGGGTAAAAAGTCATCGCTTCAAAATTCCCAATAGCCAGAAGCTCAGAGCCCAGACGCTGGAAGCCTGCCCGCGAAGCGCTCGACGGGGCGGTGATCGTAGCGTTGGGCTCTAATTTGCCCGGCGATCATCCGTCGTCTGAAGCGCTGCTCGAGGCGGCCCTGTCGCTGTTCCCTCAGGCAGGATTGCCCTTGCTGGCTCGATCGCGCTGGTGGAGCTCTGCCGCCTGGCCCGATCCGAAAGGAAACGAGTATCGCAACGGCGTCGCCATTGTCGAGACGAACCAACCCGCATCGGAGGTTCTTGAGGCGCTTTTTGCCATTGAGCGCTCGTTTGGAAGGATACGCGAGCTTCCCAATGCCCCGCGCACGCTCGATCTCGACCTGATCGCTTACGGCCGGGCGAACACTGCCGAAACGGGCCTGATTCTGCCCCATCCGAGAGCTCACGAGCGCATGTTCGTGATGGGACCGCTTGCCGAGATCGCTCCGGATTGGCGCCATCCGCTTTCCGGTCAGACGGCGATTGTTTTGGCAGCGGCGGCGACAGTGGGGCGCGACGCCCGACCGGTTCCTTAGGCCACGATCTTCCGGCGACGGTCATCGCGAACGATCTGCAGGCCGCGGGGACTGGGCGCCAGGTTCCAGCGGCCCGGGTCGACGAGATCGGGGTCGAGCTTTGAGGCGATGATGGCTGCCTCCATCACAATGTCTGCGGCCAGTTTCGGTGGCACCGCGTCAGAGGTTGCCGCTATGAGGCGCGCGGACACGACCGAGGCCGCAGTCGACCAGTGGGCTTCGCTGAGCATCGGTTCGTCCGGCATTTCCATCGGCATGGGCGCATTCATGATCCTTCGCACCGTCGGCCAGAGAGTGTGCAGCACGTCCTGTGGCCGGGGCATGGCTCCTCGCCCTTCGCCGGGCTGAAGCCGGCTGAACTCGCCCTCTTTGGCAGTCTTCGTGACTTCGCGCTCCAGCTCCCAATAGTCCGGGAATTGGTTGCGGCCGACGCCGGCCGCCGCTGCCGCCTGGATAACAAAGCGCTGCAACGGGAAGCCATGGCCATAGCCCAGCAAGAGCGGCGCGTTCACCCATCGTCCCATCAGATATCGCTGGCCGTCAGCGCCCAGCCGAAGCAGCAGGCTTTCTGGCGCCACGAGATCACGGCGCGCCGTCAGCAGTTCGCCTTGTTCTAAAGCGGCATTCTGCGCGGAGAAGCCGACAAGGGAGCCGGCGGCCACAAGCAGCGCCTGCGGAATGCGCTTGGGGATGCGCTCCAGCAGCAAATTGTGCAGGGAAGCCATCGAGAGATTGGCTCGATTGAGCGACTCCGGGTCCCATGGGAATCGGAGATCCTGCTTGGCGGCGGGCGCGGGCGGCATCGAAAGCTCCGGCGGAATAGGAGCCACATAATGCCGCCCATGCATTGAAGCTTTGCAACCTGATGTGGTGAACAGAGCTTAAGCACGCGATGGGGCAGAGCCCTGCGGCCTTTGCGGCGTTGCACAATGGATCCCGAACCTCTATTTCGTCAGGTTCTTTCCCCCGTCCGAGGAATCCATGGCTCGCGTCACTGTCGAAGACTGCATCGAAAAGGTCCCCAACCGCTTCAACCTCGTGTTGCTAGCGTCACATCGGGCTCGCGCCATTTCAGCGGGCGCTCAAATCCTGGTGGATCGCGACAATGATAAGAACCCCGTCGTCTCTCTGCGCGAGATCGCCGACGACGTAGTGGACGCTGAAGAACTGCGCGAAGCCCTGATCAGTACCCTACAGCGCGTTGATGAGCGCTCGGAAGCCGAGGAGGAGGCCGAGACCTTGGCTCTGCTGGCCGATCCGACCCACATGCAGATGAGCGAGCTTGAATTGGTTCGCGCCCTGCAGAGCGACCGCGATGGCGGTCAGGAGGAGCGGTACTGAGCCTAGACGGCACAGAACCTCTCCCGACCAAGGCGGCGCCTGAAACCGCCGCCCCGAAGAAAGACGCCCCGATCTCTGGGAAGACGATGATCGTAAAGGTCGCCGCTGCGCGGCCGAAGATGCTGCGCCAGTTCGAGTTGATCGATAAGGTCCGCTCCTACGACCCCACCGCCGACGAGGCGCTTTTGAACCGCGCTTACGTCTATGCCATGCGCATGCATGGGGCGCAGATGCGCGCCTCTGGCGATCCTTACTTCGCGCATCCGATCGAGGTCGCGGGCATCCTCACGGACTACCGCCTCGACACCGCCACCATCGTTACCGCCCTGCTGCACGACGTGATCGAGGACACCCCGGTCACCCGCGTCGAGATTGACGAGCTATTTGGCGCCGAAATCGGCGAGCTGGTGGAAGGCGTTACGAAACTCTCCAAACTCGAACTCTCCTCCGAGCACCTGCGCCAGGCCGAAAACTTGCGGAAATTCATCCTGGCGATCAGCCGAGATGTGCGCGTGCTGATGGTCAAGCTGGCTGACCGGTTGCACAATATGCGCACGCTGCAGTTCATCACCAGTCCCGCCAAGCGCGAGAGGATTGCCCGCGAGACCCTCGATATCTACGCCCCGCTGGCCCGCTCGATCGGTGTCCACCGTATTTGCACCGAGCTGGAAGAGCTGGCGTTCGAGCATCTGAACCCGGTCGCCCGCGACGCGATTGGTCGCCGGCTAGAGACTCTTCGCCACGACCAGGGCGGAGCCGTAAGCCTGGTTTCGCAGGAAATTTCCGTGCGGCTGGAAACGGCCAGTGTGCCGTCCCGGGTCTTCGGCCGCGAGAAGAATGCCTATTCGATCTGGCGCAAACTGCAGCGTAAATCGATCGGCTTTTCCCAGCTCTCCGATATCTATGCCTTCCGTGTGATCGTCGACACTGAGGAAGACTGCTACCGAGCGCTTGGCGTCATTCACCGCGCCTGGCCATCGATCCCGGAGCGGTTCAAGGATTTCATTTCCACGCCCAAGCGCAACAACTACCGCTCGCTGCACACCACTGTCGTCGGCCCAAAGGGCATGCGCATCGAGATGCAGATTCGTACAGAGGCCATGGACCGCGTCGCAGAGGAGGGCGTAGCCGCCCACTGGCGCTACAAAGACAAGTCCTACGGCTTCGACTTGGAACATCAGAAGGCCGCCGGCGGCCGAGACCCGTTGGTCAACCTTCGCCACCTCGTCCAGGTGCTTGAGCATGGCGGCGACGCCGAGGAGCTCGTCGAGCATGCCAAGCTCGAGATGTTCCTCGACCAAGCGTTCGTCTTTACACCCAAGGGTCAGCTGGTCAGCCTGCCGCGCGGCGCCATGCCGCTCGATTTCGCCTACGCGCTCCACACCGATATCGGCGACACCTGCATAGGGGTGAAGATCAACGGCGAACTGAAGCCATTGCGCACCGTGTTAGTAAACGGCGACGTGGTGGAAGTGATCCGCGGTGGTAAGCCCGTGGTGCCACCTGATTGGCGTTCGATCACTGTCACCGGCCGCGCCCGCTCGGCGATCCGCCGCCACATTCGCCAGACCGAGAAGGAAGAGTTCATTCGGCTCGGTCGCGCCACGATCGATCAGACCTTCGCAGCGGCAGACAAGTCCCGAAAGGACGTGTCATTGCGGCCGGCCCTCGATCGTTTCGCTGCGGCCACCGAGGACGAACTCTTTGACGCCGTCGGCCGCGGTCGGGTCTCGCCGCCCCAGGTGCTTGAGGCGGTTTTCCCAGGCCTAAAGGCCGAAGAACGCAAGGCCGCCACCGCTCGTCATCGCATCGAGGACGGCAAGTCCGCCAAGCTCTACGTGCGCGGCGGGGGCCTGACGCCTGGCGTCACCATTCATTTCGGGGAGTGCTGTTCGCCGGTGCCGGGCGATCGAATCGTCGGGATTCAGGAAG
>JAYUBY010000539.1:0-3302 GCA_043740635.1 Alphaproteobacteria bacterium | reverse complement strand
GGATTGGCGCGCCCCACAACTACAGCCTTCTACCCCCGGCCTTGCAGACAGCGCCCGCCGCATCTCGCCCGGGCTTGGAGTTATGCACAACCGACCGGTAGTGCCGGTCACAATGATCAGACATCCTCCGAACGCGGATCTAGGGATGTTGCACCGGCAGAATCCCGGTCAAAACTCAATCTGGACGAAACGCCCCAACGGACGTTTGTGCCAGTCGTGTACGGCTACGCCCGCGTTTCTCGCGGGGATTCGCAGTCGCTCGATCGGCAGATCTATGAGTGTGAACAGGCAGGAGCCGTCCGCGTGTTTTTTGATCAGATCTCGGGCGGGCGCGCAACGGATACCCGGCCGGGTTTCTCTGATGCCGTGAGTCACCTCCGCACGAACGACATCCTCGTGGTCGTGGAGCTCTCTCGGCTGTCCCGCAGTCTCTCCGATCTCATGCAGACTGTTGACCAGCTCGTTGAACGCGGAGTTGTCATCCGAGTGCTCAACCTCGGAGACTTCGACAACCGATCGCCGACTTCCCGCCTCCTCTGGTCGATCTTGGGCGCCGTGGCCGAATTAGAGCGATCCTTGATCCGCGAGCGGACGCTGTCCGGCTTGGAGCAGGCCAAACGGTCCGGCGTTCAGCTCGGCCGTCGGCCTTCCCTTGATTCCCTTGGGGTTCGCACGGCGCGGTCGATGCGCAAAAGCGGTTCCAGCGTTGTCGAGGTTGGCCAGGCCCTCGGTGTTAGCGAGCGGACAATCCGCCGAGTCCTGGCGGCCGGCTGACCGCGGCCTCCTTCGTCCCTCAGGCGCCCGCTCCTCTCGCGCGCACCCGCGGGCGGATCGCCCCCGTCGCGCCTCTCAGCGGAACTGCGCATTCGCGACGCCTCCCGATCCGCCCGCCAAGCCCGCCCCCGCACCTTCCAGCGACGGCGCATCCTGCACCTGTACGCGTGCGGGGCTGCTCCCACGGCCGCTCGCAGCGCCCGATCACGAACACCGTAACCTCTTCGAGGCCTTGAGCGCGCGGATGGCGTCGCCGCTTCAAGAGCCACAGAGAGGTACCGTAGCCCTGGAGTGAGTAAAAGTCCGCCCCTCGTTCCGCCACGGAAACCCTGGATGGGAATCGCGACTGAACGGGGTGGCGCTGAGGCAGGAATGGGAGTCGTCCGGATGGTCGAAGTTCAGCTCAAGGGGGTCTATGGGACCGCGCTAACGGTGGATGACGAGGGCGTCACCTTCCACGCGAAGAGTCGTCTAGCGAAGGGCGCGCTCGGCGCCGAGGAACGCCGCATTCTTTTCAGCGAGATCACCGACCGCTCCTTCAAACCAGCGAACATTGCAACCAACGGCCACATCGAGATCGCCACAGCCAATGGCAAATCCGTCTTTCACTTCATGACGGGTGGCGCTGCGCGGTCCGCAAAAGATGCCTTCGACCTCATCATTCAGCTGACGCCAGATGCTGGCGTCGAGACCGCAGGCCGCGGTCTAACGACGAAGAATGATGTCGAGGGGGCCACCCTCCGAGAGGTCGCCGATTCCTTCCGAGAGGTTGTCGGCTCAATACGTGACCTTCAGAGCGCGATGAGCGAAGAACGTCTTGCGACACTTTTCCCAGGGCTGCGCTTTGATGCTGACACCGCCACTTACCAGGGGGTCACCCAGCCCATTGCTGGTGCCAGAGCTGTCATGGATAGCGCCGGCGCGTTGAGCCGTCGGCCCACATTGACGCGCGTCGCGCTTGGCGGGATTTTGGCCGGACCCCTGGGGGCCATAGGCGGCGGGTTACTCCAGAAGAAGAACGATGATCGCCAAGTTTTCATTCTGATCGATGGGTCAAAGGCGGCGTGGGCTGTGCCCGTGAAGCCCGATCAGCTCGGCGACGCCACACGATTCGCTGCGCTCTTCAACACTGCGGCCAAGGAGGCTGCGGTAGTCGGCGCGGCAAGCGCGCCGGCTGTGGCGCCTACTGAGGGTGGTGTCGCGGAGCGGCTCACGTCCCTCGCCAGCCTCCACGATAAGGGCGTGTTGAGCGACGACGAGTTCGCAAAAGCGAAGTCCGCTGTCCTTCGCGGTGAGTGATCGTCGTCTCCTCATCCAGCCACGTCCAGCGCCGTCACGCCGTCGGAGAGATCCCACCGGCACACCGCAGCCGTGGCGGCTGCGGTGTGATGGCGCAGCCACAGCCCGGAGGCGCGGCGTGATCATTGCGATGCAAGCCAGCTGATTGCAGCGTTATGTTTCGCGGCGGAGCCGAGCTTCACGCAGTCGGCGCGGAAGCGTGGGGCCTGCCGGGGGCGGGTCGGTTGCTTCCTGCAATCGCCGGGGGCGAAGCCCCGGAGGTTTCGGGACGGGGCGACCCGCCCCGGCTGTAGGCGCGTGTCAGGCCCAACGCCGGTCGATCACCTCACGGGCGGTCTCCCCGGGCTCCGAACGCCAGGGTCCTCCCTCCGATGACCGCGTCACGACCTCGAATTCGAGGCCTGGCTGAGCGCGGCAGATCACATCAGCCTGAGTCGTGGCGCTCGCCCAGGTTGGGAAGCTGCCGCTCACGAGCGAGCCGGTCGTCTCTGACGCACTGGAGAGGAGAATTCCGTAGCTGTCCATGCCTCCGCTATGCGCGGCGTTTTGGCGCGGCATTCTCCCGGTCCGCTACGCGCCCCCGAACTGGGGCGTGAGTTCAATCCTCGCCGGCGTCTATGTATTTGTATTTGGCCAGGATCTCGGCCTGCGCTTCATCCAGGGAAATCTGGCCGGTGAGGAGGCGACGCGCGCGATCTACGGCGTCAGCGTTCGGGAGATGGCCCGCCAGGGTGGCGGATTTCTTCACCTCCGCGAGGCGCGATTCGATCTCGTCGGCAGAGAGCAGTCGTCGAGGCTCAGGCTTCACGGCCGGCATTCGCCATGGCTGTCAACGTCTTGTCGTAGAGGTCCGCAGTGATCAGGCGTTGACTGAGCGCGTCTTGGAGACCGGCGACGGGGCCGTCCACAAGCGGCCAATCGTCAAACCAGTGGTCTGGCATGGGGTTTTGCATGACGATTGGGAGTGCCGCGGCCGCAGCGATGAACCCGGCATCGTCTATTAGACCTGCCGAATATGCGCGCGCCGCGGCGATGATCGAGGTGTAGATGGTCGCCTGTTCGCTCTCGGTCTCGGTGCACACGCCGTAGCGAGCTCTGACCCGGCGCTGGAGCTCCTGCGCGTCGATCTCCCCAAACACGTACTCGGCGGTGTCCATCTCCGTGGCGGCGGTCACGGAGTGGCCTTCCAGCTTGGCGCTGTGGAGCGATTGGGCTGCGTTCCACGCCCG
>JAYUBY010000538.1:0-3248 GCA_043740635.1 Alphaproteobacteria bacterium | reverse complement strand
AGCAGCTTCTGGACCTCTCCCGCGTCGAGCCGCTCGGCCAGAACCTGGAGCACGGCGCGCGCCGCTCCCAGTCCCTCGCGGGGAAAGTCGGACGGGAGCAAGGCCTCGACCGCCTCCGCAAGGGTCAACGGATGGCGGATTTTGGTGGGTCCGTCCCCGGGGCGCCAGCCCTCAAGGAACATCCCGCGAAGCAGGATCGGGAGCTGAGCCGAGAGCCCGAGGACCCCTCCATCGGCAAGCGATCGCGCAGAACGTGTGTCACGGCGCGAAAGGCCCCGTAGGCCTGGCCCAGGCCGCAAGGCTGGAGCCGAGCCTCAATGGCTTTCAGCCACTCGTTGGATTGCTGGACTGTGGTGTCGAAGACCGCGAGGCCGGTGCTCATGGCGAACTTCTCCGAGGATCGGAAGGGCGGTTATATACTTGACAAAGCAGGCCATGGATTTGGGGTGAAGCTCAGAAACGAGCCCCGCCATGAACCTAACCGATCCGATCTTCACCGAACCCGAACTGGCCCGCGAGCATCTTGAGCGCACGCGCTGGCCGCAGGGTCCGATCTGCCCGCATTGCGGCGTGGTGGACGAGGCGACCTTGATTGGCGGCTCTACCGCTCGCCCTGGCCTCTACCAGTGCAATGTGAAGGCCTGCCGCGAACAGTTCACCGTCACGGTCGGGACCGTGTTCGAACGCTCCAAGGTGCCGCTCAACAAGTGGCTGCTGGCGTCCTATCTGATCTCGTCTTCCAAGATGGGCTGTCCGGCCCACCAGCTGCACCGCACGTTGGGTGTGACCTACAAGACCGCTTGGTTCATGGCGCACCGCATCCGTGCGGCGATGAGCCCTGCCGATCCCG
The DNA here is from genome assembly GCA_043740635.1 of Alphaproteobacteria bacterium. Taxonomy (GTDB): domain Bacteria; phylum Pseudomonadota; class Alphaproteobacteria; order Caulobacterales; family Caulobacteraceae; genus Phenylobacterium. The sequence goes on along the minus strand of JAYUBY010000538.1, from coordinate 2,398 downwards.
GCTCTCTGGGCGGCAAGGGAAAGTTCGTGGAAGCCGACGAAACCTACGTCGGCGGCAAAGAGGCCAACAAGCATAAGCACAAGCGCCTGCCCCGCGATCTGGCGGCCGACGCAAAGAAGAAGGTTGTGATCCTCGTCGAGCGCGACGGTTCGGCCCGTTCATTCCACGTTGCCAAAGTCACCGCCAAGACCGTGCGCGACGTGCTGGTCACCACTGCCGACCGCGCCTCACACCTCATGACGGACGGCGCCAACGTCTATACCGGCGTGGGCGCCGAGTTCGCCGCTCACAGCGCCGTCGATCACTCGGCCGGCGAGTACGTTCGCGGGATCGCGCATTCCAACACCGCTGAGAACTTCTTCTCCATCCTCAAGCGCGGGATCAACGGGACTTTCATTCACGTCTCGGAAGCTCACCTTCACCGCAATCTCAGTGAGTTCGACTTCCGCTACTCCAACCGCTCCGGCCTTGGCGTGAACGACACTATGCGCACCGACGAACTGCTGCGCGGGATCGCCGGGAAGCGTCTTACCTATCGGCGGTCTGGTGAAGGCGCGCACGCGTAAGCAGAAGGCTAGGAAGCTGATTCGACTCCGCAAGGCGAAGCTGTGATTCTCGCCAGCGCCACCAAGGCATTAGGGGGAAACGATGGCCAAAAAGCCGACTAACGAACACACAAGCAAGAAGGTCGCTACTGCCGCGAGCAAGATACTGAGCAGCCCGAAATCAAGCTCTGCAGCAAAGTCGGTTGCGGGGTCCGCACTGACGCAAGCGCGGAATAAGCCGACCCCGTCTAAGCCGGGCAAAAAAGGCTAGACACCGCCCACCAAGACAGGACGGCAACGAGCGGCGCGGCGACACTGATCGCCGCGCCGACGCCTAGCGCCTTGCCGCAACGCTCTAGCACCAGGGCATTGGCTTCAATGTGGCCCTGGTAGTTTTCGGCTTCCGCGCCGAGGCTCTGGGGCAGGCTCTCTTTGCGGCAGGCGTACCAGTGGGCTGGCTGATTGCCAGGATAGTAAAAATCGACCTGTTTGGCGGACCAAAGGCAGGTAGCGGTGCCCAGCAACATGCATTGGCCACCCAGCAGGCCGCCGGTCAAAATCGGCACGCTGGCGGACTTGTCCCAATGCGCGATTGCACCGGCGATGGTGGCGGTCGCTATCGCTGAAAACACGCCAGCCATGGTCATTGCCCGCTGATCGGACGCCACGGCCATTTGCATCTGCGCTTGTAGATACTTCTCACCTTGCGCCACGATGAACTGCGCCATCGCCAATGGCGCGCCCGTCCAATCGACAGGCGCTGCGCTAGTGTCCCGACGCAGTGATTATGACGGGTTGGTCCAAGCCGAGGATGGGCAGGTCCTGGGGTGCGACAAGCAGCTGAATGCTGCGGGCGACGCCCGGCTGCTTTTCGATCAGGCCCAGGCGGTGGAGCGTCTTGAGCATCTGGTGGACTGACGGGGCGGTGACCTTGAAGTAGCGTTGGAAGTCGGCCTCAGCCGGGGGGCGGCGGTTGATCTGCGAATAGGCCCAGATGAAGGCGAGGTACTGGCCCTGTTTGTCGGTGAACTGCGCTGTCGCCACCATTGCCTCTCGGTCAAGCAATTGATTCATTGTCGATTCACCCAAGGCCCCTTCCCTGCGGAAAGGCTTTCGGAATGAACGTAAGGTATCGGGTCGATCTCAGCCAATCCGAACGCGATGAGCTCAGCGCTTTGGTGAGCAGAGGCAAGCTGTGGGTGCGACGCCTCAAGCGGATGCAGATCTTGCTGGCCGCCGACGCCGGCGTCAGTGACGGGGCGATCGCCGCTTCGGTGCAGAGCAGCGGCTCGACCATCTACCGCACCAAGAAGCGCTTTGTGGAAATCAGCCTGGAGGCGGCCCTCACCGAAGAGCCGCGGCCGGGGGCGGCCCGCAAGCTAAGCGGCAAGGAGGAGGTGCAGTTGGTGGCGCTGGCCTGTTCGGATCCGCCGCAGGGATGCGCCCGCTGGACCTTGAAGCTACTGGCCAACGCCCTGGTCGAATTGATCGAACACCGGAGCGTCTCGTGCGAGACCGTCCGCCGCCGGCTGGACGGCAACGATCTGAAGCCCTGGCAGAAGAAGATGTGGTGCATCGCCAATATCGACGGCGAATACATCGCCCGCATGGAGGATCTGCTCGATCTCTATGCCGAGCCGCATGACCCCAAGCGACCGGTCGTCTGCTTCGACGAAAGTCCGATCCAACTCATCGGCGAGGTCCGCGTGCCGATCACGCCGAAACCTGGAAAGCGTTACCGCTACGATTCCGAGTACAAGCGGAACGGCACGGCCAACCTCTTTGTCATGGTCGATGCCAACCGCTCGTGGCGCAAGGTCAAGGTCACCGATCGGCGCGCCAACCAGGACTTC
>JAYUBY010000537.1:0-6281 GCA_043740635.1 Alphaproteobacteria bacterium | reverse complement strand
GGGCGAGCCTGGCACGAATTTGTCGATGCGGATGATCGCCGGATGGTGGCGTGCCTTCTCGAAGGTCTTGAGCCGGGTCGCCGCGCGGGCCCGGTCGTGGTTCGCCTTGCGGCGGCGGAGCGCGCGGCAACGCTAACCGCGCTGCGCCTGCCCCAGAACAACGGCGCGATCTCCTGCACCTTGTCGCATGCGCGTTACGAGCCCGCCGTCTTCGCCGGACGGCTTTCTGACCGCGCAGCATTCGAAGCCTTCACCTGCAACCTGCTGGGACCGCCGGATGGCGCAGCTCGAGAATTGGAGCTGTCCCTGGTGGAGCTGGGAGGCTTGAGCGCAGCCCGAAACGACTGCGCGCCAGATGCTCGCGACGAACTCGACGCCCGGATCGTAGCCCTGCTTCGCGCGGAGGCCTGGGGCGGCCAGGCTGCGACGGCGTTGAACCAGGAGCGCTTCGCGTTGCTCCGCGCGCGCGGAGAGACGCCTGATGCTTTTGTCACACGACTTGTGCGACTGATTGCGAAGGTGACTGAACGTCCCCTCACGCCGAGATCCAAGGCAATCGCCGCCGACGGTGTGCAGCGCCCACAGCAGATCCTCAAGGCCCTGCGCTACGCACTGGAACGGTTCTCGCGCGATGGCATCGACTGGCAGAGCCCCGCCAACCTCTCAGACGCGCTAAATTCAGCATTAGACCGCGGGTTGACGGACGCCGGGGCACTGGGCGCAGCCATTTCGGATCGGACTTTCCGGCTGGCCTACCAGCCGGTCTTCGATCTGCGCAGCCGCGCCCTGCACCACTTTGAGGTCCTGGTCCGCTTCGGAGAGGACGAAAGCCCCTTCCCGCAGATCCGAATGGCCGAAGAGCTCGACCTGATCGAGGCACTGGACTTCGCAATCCTGGAGCGCGCCGTGAAGGTCATGACGACGACGGCGAAAGAAGCGCAGCTGGCGGTCAACGTCTCAGGACGCACAATTATTAGTCCCAACTACATCGATCGCGCCCTGAAGCTGATCAAGCGCCATCCAGACCTCGACGGACGGTTGATGTTCGAGCTCACGGAAAGCGCAGCCATCGACGACTTGGCGTTGGCGGACCGTCATATTCAGGCGCTCCGGCGGGGGGGCTGCGAGGTTTGCCTCGACGATTTTGGCGCAGGCGCAGCGTCATTCGCCTACCTTCAGCAGCTGCGGCTCGATGTTGTGAAGATCGACGGCCGCTATATCCGCGACCTGCAGTTTGGAGGACGCGGCGCGACCTTCATCAAGCACATTGTCCAGATGTGCCGTGAGATGGGCATGAAGACTCTGGCTGAAATGGTCGAGACCTCCACCGTCGAGGATGAGGTGCGGCGCGCGGGCGTCGATCTCGCCCAGGGATGGCTATACGGCCTGGCGAGTGAGGAGCCTGTCGCCGTGCCCGCGAAGGACCAACGGAAGCCTACGGCCGCGGCTCCGCGCTAGGCCCCGACCAGGCTCAACCATTCGTCCTCGGTCAGAACCTCGATGCCCAATTCGGCTGCCGTCTTCAGCTTGGAGCCGGCGCCAGGGCCAGCCACGACCAGGTCGGTCTTCTTGGACACCGAACCTGAGACCTTGGCGCCCAGCCGCTCGGCCTGAGCCTTAGCCTCGTCGCGGGTCATCTTCTCCAATGCACCTGTAAAAACGACCGTTTTGCCGGCGACAGCCGTGTCCTGCTTGGGTTGCTCGGCGTCCTCGACGGTGAGCTGGTTGTAGAGTTCCTGCACGAGCCGGCGGTTGTGATCCTCGGCGAAGTAGTCCGCCGCCGCCTCGATCACGGCAGTGCCGATCTGGTCGAGATCGTCGAGCTCCTGCATAGCGGCGGGGTCCCGTGCGGCGACATTGTCCATGGCGACCAGGAAGTCGGCAGCGGTCCCGTAGCCGCGCGACATGACCACAGCGGTGGTCTCACCGATGTGGCGGATGCCTAGGCCGAAAATGAAGCGGTCGAGCGAGATCGTGCGGCGCGCCTCGATACCGGCAACCAAGTTAGCGACGCTGAGTTCGCCGTAGCCATCGGTCTCGCGCAGTTCCGCAAGCTTTTCTGCGTCGCGGGCGAGCTTGAAGATATCGGCCGGTTGATCGATCCAGCCACGCTCGTTGAAGGCTGTGAGCTGCTTTTCCCCCAAGCCCTCAATGTCGAACGCGCGTCGGGAAACGAAATGGCGCAGATGGGCTAGCCGCTGGAAGGGACAGGCGAACTCGCCCGAGCAGCGCCGGACCACAGTCTCGGCCCCGGCTGCAGTCGTCTCGCGCACCAAAGGAGTGTGCAAGGGGCACGGGCAATGGTCGGGAAACGTGTAGGACTCTGGCCCGCGCGGCTCGTCTGTCACCACACCGACGATCTGTGGGATCACGTCCCCTGCCCGCTGCAGGATCACTGTATCGCCAATCCGCAGATCCTTGCGGGCGATCTCGTCGGCGTTGTGAAGGGTCGCGTTGACGACGACGACGCCGCCGACGGTTACGGGTTTCAGCCGCGCCACAGGCGTAATGGCGCCGGTGCGGCCCACCTGAATGTCGATATCCTCCAGGATCGTACGCGCCTGCTCGGCGGGGAATTTTCGCGCAATCCCCCATCGCGGCGCGCGCGACACAAAGCCGAGCCGTCCCTGCCAGTCCAATCGGTCGACCTTGTAGACAACGCCGTCGATGTCGAAGGCGAGCTTGGGGCGTTCGGCCTCAAGGAGGCGGTAGGCGGCGATGAGGCCCTCCAGACTCTCCACGCGGGCGCTCTGGCGGGTAATCTGGAAGCCCCAGGCCTGCAGGGCTTGCAGGGCTTCCCATTGGGTCTCGGCGAAAGGCCCAGAACGGTCGCCCCAGGCGTAGGCGAAGAAGCGTAGTGGCCGCGTGGCCGTTATCTTCGGGTCGATCTGTCGAAGCGAGCCCGCGGCGGCGTTGCGCGGGTTGGCGTAGGTGCGCTGGCCCGCCGCCTCTGCAGCCGCGTTCATCGCGATGAACTCATCCTTGCCGAGATAGATCTCACCGCGGATCTCGATGACGTCCGGCCAGCCCGCACCGGACAGGCGGGCTGGAATCTCGCCGATGGTTCGGACATTGGCGGTGACGTCTTCGCCCACCTTCCCGTCGCCGCGGGTGGCCGCCTGCACCAAGACGCCCTTCTCGTAGCGAATCGAGCAGGAGAGTCCGTCAATCTTAGGTTCAGCAGTGTAGGCGACCGGGGCCTCTTCCAGCCGCAGGAACCGACGGATACGGGCGTCGAACTCGGCGGCGTCTTCGTCGGAAAAAGCGTTGTCGAGGCTGAGCATCGGCACGCCATGCTCGACCGCGGCGAATTGCTCCGACCGCGCGGCGCCGACCTTCAGCGACGGCGAATTCTCCCGCATCAGATGCGGGAAACGGCCTTCGACTTCGCTGTTGCGGCGCTTCAACGCGTCATAGTCCGCGTCCGAAATCGTCGGCGCGTCCTCGCGGTGATAGCGAATGTCGTGAGCCGCGATCTCGTCAGCAAGCCGGGTGAGCTCATCGAGCGCCTGGGATTCAGTGAGGTCAGCGACGGGCTTCATGCTCCCTCCCCTTTAGGAGCCACTGCAGGGCTGCGCCAGACCATCTTAGGCGTTGATCAGCGCTCGCGCCGCCGCTCTGGCTGCATCGGTGATTTCGGCTCCAGAGAGCATGCGGGCAATCTCTTCCTCGCGGTCGGTGGCGGAGAGCACCTCGACGGCGGTGCGCAGGCGTTCGCCTTCGCCGACTTTGGCGATTCGCCAGTGAGCCTCGGCGCGGGCAGCAACCTGGGGACTGTGGGTGACCACGAGAACCTGGGCTTCGGAAGCCAAGCGCTTGAGGCGATGGCCGACGGCATCGGCGACTGCACCACCGACGCCCTGATCGACCTCATCGAAGATCATCAAGGGCTGCGGGCCTGACGCGCGGACGGCGAGCGCGGCCTTCAGCGCCAGAGCGAAGCGAGCGAGTTCGCCGCCAGAGGCGATGGCGCCCAGGTCGCCGAAGGCCAAGCCCGGATTGGTGGCAATCTCGAACGTCACGCGATCGAGGCCTGCCGGGCCGGCCCTGTCCTCGGCAAGCGTCGCGACGCTGACGCGGAAGCGGGCCTTGTCGAGCTTCAGCGGCGCGAGTTCGGCCATGACGGCCTCGGCCAGACGAGCGCCGGCGGCTGCGCGGGCAACGCTGAGCCTTTCGGCTTCGGCGAGGTATCCCTCGCGGACGGCAGCCAAAGCAGCTTCGGCGGCCTTTAAGACGTCGCCTGATGTCTCCACCGCCCGCAGACGGTCAGCGAAACGGGCCCTAAGCGTAGGAAGTTCCTCGACGCTTACGCGCAGCTTGCGAGCCAGGCCCCGTAGATCAAAGAGCCGCTCCTCGGCCTTTTCCAAGCGGTCGGGTTCAAAGTCGAAGGCCTCTGCAGCCGCGTCGACGGCGGCCTCTGCCTCGCCGGCTTCGATCAACACACGGTCAAGAGCGGCCGAGGCGTCCATGAGCCGCGTTACTGCGGTCCCGCTCTCTGCAGCCCCAGCAAGCAAGGCGCGTTCGTGGGCCCGGCTCAGCGCCCGTAAGGCGCCGGCGACCCGGCCCGAGAGGCCGTCAAAAATCTCCCGCGCGCTGGAAATGTCGGCCAGGGCCTTCTCCGAGGAGCCTAGGATGGCGCGTTCTTCAGCCAGTTCAGTTTCCTCACCCTCGCGTGGATCGAGCCGGTCCAGTTCGGCGAGCCGCAGGGTCAGGTCTTCGGTCTCAGCGTCGCTCCGAGCCATCTCGATGCGGAGGTTCTCGACGGTCTCGTGCGCCTCGCGCCAGCTCCGCCAGCCGCCCGCTACGGACCGCGCTTGGGAGTCCAGCCTGCCGAAGGCGTCGAGCAGCGGACGATGGGTGCGGGCGTCCAGCAGGCCCACGGTCTCGTGCTGGCCATGCACTTCCAATAGCGCCTCACCGATCTCCTTCAGAACGCCCACGCCTGTCGCCTGATCATTGACGAAGGCGCGGCTGCGGCCGTCGGCCGAAAGTGTGCGGCGCAGGACGAGGTCCTCGTCGCGGCCGTAAGAAAGACCCTTGTCTTCCAGCAAATCCCAGACCGGATGGGTGGGCGCCGGCGCGAAGACCGCGGAGGCTGCCGCCTGACTGGCCCCGCGGCGCACCAAACCTGCCTCAGCCCGCGCGCCGACCGCCAGGCCGAGCGCATCCAGGATGATCGACTTGCCCGCGCCCGTCTCGCCGGTGAGCACGGTGAGGCCCGGCCCGATGGACAGGTCCAAGGCCTCGATCAGGACTACGTCGCGGATCCACAGTCCAATCAGCATGGGGCCCCGTTCAGCACCTCCGAGAAGATCGCGTGGAATCACCGGCCCAAAAAGGGGCCGCCGAACCACAGTTGATCACTTTTTGTTCTCGTTGAGAAGGTGCGCCGTTTTGCGCCGGTATCTCACCGGGCCCTAGCCTTTGGGCGTGACCGGAGTCGGCAAAACGTCAGGGGCAGTGGGGTCTGATCTGTCCCCGCCGGTGAAGGGGATATGGAACGATGGCAGGTGGAAGCCACGCTTTTTCCGCGGAGCGGAGTCCTCGTTCGTGTCGGGCTTGGCTAGAGCCGACGCGGCGTCGGAGGTTGTGTGGTTGGCCAGTGCCGCCGCCGTTGTGTCGAGGCCGCCTGGGGTCGGCGGCGCGACAGTGTGGACCTTGTCCTTGGTGTAGGCGGCGTGGAACACACTGCGCTTGGAGACCACCGCCGGGATGACGGCCGGACGCAGGCCCTTGGAGGTCAAAAGTTCATAGGCGTCGCTGTACCAGCGATCTCCTGGGTAGTTGTAGCCCAACACAGCGCCGTTCTTCTTGGCCTCATCCAGCAGGCCGAGCGTCAGATAGGCTTCCACCAGTCGGTAGAGAGCCTCAGGCGTATGGCTGGTGGTTTGGTAGCGGTCGACGACGGACTTGAACCGGCCAATGGCGGCCAGTGTGTCATTCTGCCGGAGGTACCAGCGGCCGATGCTCATTTCCTTGCCGGCCAGCTGATCATTGACCATGTCGATCTTCAGCCGCGCATCGAGCGCATATTCGGTGTGCGGGTAGCGCGAGGTGACTTCACGCAAGTTATCCAGCGCCTGGCCGGTTGCGGCCTGATCGCGGCCAACGTCGACGATCTGCTCGAAGTAGCAGATGGCTTTCAGATAGTGTGCGTAGGCCGCGGCCTGGTTGCCAGGATAGAGCGAGATGAAACGGTCCGAGTCGGCGATGGCTTCGTCGTAGCTGTTGGCCTGGTAGTGGGCGAAGGCCTGCATCAGGATCGATCGGCGCGACCATTC
>JAYUBY010000536.1:0-24171 GCA_043740635.1 Alphaproteobacteria bacterium | reverse complement strand
CCGGCGACAGGTTCTGGACGAGGGCTAATGCGGGGGCCACGTACATGGTGCACCCGATCATCGGCACGATCATCAGCGCTAGCGAGGCTTGCCAGGAGCCAGCCATCACGGCGGCCGCCAGCGTCGGGGCGACCAGCAGTATCGAAAGGCCCGGGACATACGCATAGGCGAGCACGCTGCGCCGCCCGGCCCAGTTCACCAGCGCCCCTCCGCCCCAGATTCCGAGCCCCATACTGAGCCCCGCGGCGGGACCGAACCAGCGCGCGACCTCGACCAACGGCATATGCTGCACGCGCATCAAATAGGCAGGGATCCAGTTCAGCATGCCGTAGCTGACAAAGGCGGAAAGCCCGCTTGCAAACAGCAGCCAGCGTAGGGTCGGGCGCGACAGGAATAGGCGCAGGGTCGGGACCAGTCCGCTGGCTGGCGCGAACTGAGCCGGGGTCGGGTCTAGCCCGCCGCGCACCGGCTCGCGCACCACGGCGGCCAACAGAGCCGCCGCAAGCGCGCCCACTGTCGCCACGCCAATGAAGGCGCCCCGCCAGCCGAATTGGCTGGCCGCCCAGCCGCCGAGGCTCGCGCCCAGGAAGACCCCGAGCGGTCCGTTGACAGTGAAGAGGCCGATCACCGCTGGCCGTTTCTCGGGCGGATAGTAGTCGGCCAGGATCGACAGCGATGGCGCAGTGCCGCCAGCCTCTCCAACACCGACGCCGAAGCGCGCAATCGCCAGTTGCCAGAAGGATCCCGCGAACCCGCAGGCTCCGGTGAACAGGCTCCAGACTATGCAAGCGCTGGCAACCAGCCGAACGCGGCTGATGCGGTCGGCCATCATGGCGGCGGGTACGCCGAGGGCAGCGTAGAACAGGGCGAAGCTAAGGCCGGTCAACAAGCCGAACTGAGTATCCGTGAACTTGAGCTCATGCCGGATCGGCTCGACCAGCACCGAAAGGATTTGTCGATCGACGAAATTGACCGTGCCGACCGCAGTCAAGACGACGAGGGCAACGGTTCGCCCGGGCCGATCAATGACGATGCCCGCTGGGCGCGGGACGGCGATCGGAGCCACGTCCATATCACTCCCCGATGACGCCTTACCGCGCCTTGCCAGCACGGTAGGCGCGGGCTGTGATGTGTCAACGAAGTTTACGGTTTCCGGCAATCTCGCCTAGGCTGCCGGCAACGAAACCGGGACAGGTCGGGAGGACGAAGATGACGGGTCGGCTGGCGGGCAAGGTTGCGATCATCACTGGGACAGGGAGCGGCATGGGCCGTACCGCCGCGCTGATGTTCGCTCGAGAAGGCGCGAAGGTCGTGGGTTGCGATATCAACGCACGCGCGGCGTCCGTGGCCGACGAAGTGCGAGCCGCCGGCGGCGACATGGTTTCCCTCCAGCCCGTAGACCTCTCGCGGGCGGCGGGAGCCGAGGACCTCGTCGCGTTTGCGCTCGAGGCGTTCGGCGGTTTCGATATCGTCTACAACAATGCGGCCATGGCCTATTTCGCCTTCGTCCCCGAGATGGACTTCGAGACCTTCGAGCGTACGCAGCGTGAGGAGGTGAACATCGTCTTCCACCTCTGCCGCGCAGCGTGGCCGCATCTGATATCTCGGGGCGGAGGCTCGATCATCAGCACCGCCTCCACGGCGGCGAAAAAGGGCTCGATCGGCCAAGGAATGCTGGCGCACTCGGCTGCCAAGGCCGCGGTGACCGCCATGACCCGTCAGTACGCCGTCGAGGGTGGCGCGCACCGCATCCGCGCCAACACCATCTCGCCTGGCATGATCCGCTCTGCGCAGACTGAGCCGCTGATGACCCAGCCTGGCTGGACGGAACGCGCGATTGGCCGCCAGGTGATCAAGCGGATTGGCGAGCCGGAGGACGTAGCCGCGGCGGCTCTGTTCCTGGCGTCAGACGAAAGCACCTTCATCACCGGCGCCGACCTCACCGTCGACGGCGGCGTCATGGCGAACTGACGCCTAAGCCCCGCTGCTCTTCAGCATGTTCTCGCCAAAAAGGTTCGACCACTGCTCCGATGACAGGGTCGGGCGCAGGCTCGAGAGGTTGGGCGCGTTCTTGACCTCTGTTCCCCGCACCACCGCCGGGCGTTCGCCCACGGCGGCGAACCAGCGGGCAATGTTGGCATAGCGCCCCAGGTCGATGGCGATCGCTCGGGTAGCGCGCACCCAAGGCCATGTGGCAATGTCCGCCACCGAATAGTCCTCGGCAAGATATTCCACCGCGCCCAACCGGCGGTCGAGCACCGCCAGCAGCCGACGCGCCTCGTTGGTGTAGCGGGCGATCCCATAGTCCTGGCCTTCAGGTGCATAGCGGACGAAGTGGTGCGCCTGACCGTGCATCGGGCCGAACCCGGCCATCTGCCACATCAGCCACTGCTGGGCCATGGAACGGCGACGGGGGTCCATCGGCATAAAGGCGCCGCCGGCCTTCTCGGAGAGGTAGAGCAGGATCGCGCCGGACTCAAAGACTGGTAGCGGGTCTCCGCCACCGATGGGATCGTGGTCGACGATCGCGGGCAGCCGGCCGTTCGGGTTCACTTGCCGGAACGCTGGCTTTAAGTGTTCGCCGCCCAGCATGTCATACGGGATGAGCCGATAGGGGAAACCTACCTCCTCCAGCATGATCGTCGCTTTGTGGCCGTTGGGCGTGGGCACGAAATGGACGTCGATCATTTGGCCGTTCCTTCGGCGAACCGGGCGCGAGCCGCGTCAAAGGCACGGTCGAAGGCCGCGCGGCCGCCTGTGCAGCCCGCGAGGATGAATGAGCAGGCGGCGATCTTCCATCCAGCCGATCCGTACCGCAGGAGGTGGCGGTAGGTTCCGCAGGCGAAGCCTTGGAGGTCAGCTTCACCGCTTCGGATGAAATGCGCCGCATCGACGTAGGCGCTGACGCGGGCCTCGTCGCCATCAACCGCGACGACGAGGTTCGAGACCTTGTGCTGGGTGACGTCGAACGCGCCCAGCACCTTGCAACGGTCAACCCACGCCTGGGCTGGCATCACGCCGCGGATCGAGCCCAAGGAACTGTAGTCGATATCGATCTCGTCCTCGAAGAGAGCGCGGAAGCCCGCCCAATCGCGGGCGTCCATCGCCATGGCGTAGGCGATCACCACGTCGGCTGCGGCGGTTCGGATGGCCAGCGCCTCCCCTGGACCCACAGACATCCGCCGCCGCGTCCGTCAGAACTTCACGCCGGCTTCGATCGCCACGTTACGGGTCTCCTCGAGATAGAGGATCGAGCGCGCTACCGGCGTAATGGGGAAGGGCAGCTTAAACGCGCTGCCGGTGGTCTTTTCGTTCGTCAAGTTCTTGCCGACCAATGCCACGTGCCAGCGATCGCTGGTCGGAGCGTACTGGATACGCGCGTCTAGCTTGGCGTATCCCTTCTGGATGCCGAAGAGCGGGCTCTGATTGTCTGAGTCGAAGTACTTCGAGCGACCTGAGACCGCGATCACGCCGTCGAGGTAGTGATCGTTGGCAAGGTCCGCTCGGTAGTGCCCTTGGACTGAGAAGCTGAACTTGGAGGTGTATGGAAGCGGCGTGCCGGCCAGGTTGTTGGCCGCGAAGCTGGCGGGCACGGCCGGATTGCAGACGCTGACCAGCTGCGAGGCGAGGCAGGCGGCCCCCGGATAGTTGTCATACTTCGCGTCCTGGTAAGCAGCCGAGCCGGTGAAATCCAGGTTCTTCATTGGATACCAGGCAGCCGAGCCTTCGATGCCCTTCGAACTAGCGCTAGCGGCATTTCCGGTGACGTACGTGGAATTGGCAGGGTTGTAGACCGACACCTGCAGATTATCGAATTTGGTGTCGTACACCGAGGCGTTTAGAACCAGCCGGCCGTCCGCTAGCGTCGATTTGACGCCAGCCTCATAGTTTTGTGACTTTTCAGGCTTGAAGACGAAGGTCGCGTCTTTTGTCCCATAGGTGTTTGACACGAAGCCGCCGGACTTCGAGCCTTTTCCATAGGTCGCATAGACCATCACTTGCGGCAGCACGTAGTACTGGACCGTAATCGACGGGTCGGTATTATTTTCACTGATCGAGGCGTTGGCGGTGGTGTTCACGGGACGAAGCGCAAAGGGGCCATAGCGCAGGTTGCCGAAGAACAGGCCCCGCTTGTCAGTGGTGGTGTAGCGCAGGCTCCCGACGAGGCGCAGTTTGTCGGTGACGTGGAAGGTCCCCTGGCCGAAGACGGAACCGCTCTTCGCGACTTGGCGGAAATCGGTCTCTAGCAAGCCGAAATAGTTGAGCGCCGGGAGGTTAAAGCCACCAAGTTGGGTCAACTCATATTTCGACCGGTCGACGTAAGCGCCGACAATGTATTCAAACCGATGGCCCGTCGGCGAAGCGAGCCGAACTTCTTGCGAAACCTGGAGGAAACGCTCGGGGTAACTGTTGTATACTGAATTCAGCGTGTGTCCCCCTGCTGGGAGGGCCTGATCAAAATTATTGATGATGTTCGACTTGAAGAACGAATAGCCGGTGATCGAGGTTAGCGTGAACTCGCCGAGTTGCAGGTTCCCGGTGCCCGAGATCAACCAGGAAACGTCCTTGGTGCCCTCGCGGCCCAGTGGGCTCTGGGTGCTGTAGCGGTGGTCGCCGGGGTTCTGGCCGCCGGTTAGGACGCCGGACACGTTGGAGCCGCCCAACACGGATCGGTTGGCGTATTCGACCTTTGTTGAATAGTCGAAATTTTCCACAGCGTAGCGAACCGTGAGGCGGGCGAGCTGCATGCGGTTGGCGGGCTCGTTGTTGCCGTTGGCGTCGTTCTTTATGTAGCCGTCTTCGTCAAGGTAGCGGACGGCCAGCCGCGCGCTAAGGTGATCGGTAATCGGACCCGAGACAAACCCGGTGCCCTCGAACCCCTTCAGGTCGAAATTGTACAACCCGGTGGCCGCGCCCTGGAGCGTCGATGTAGGTCCGGCGGAAACGATGCTGACGGCGCCAGCCGCCGTGTTCTTGCCGAACAGCGCGCCTTGCGGTCCCCGCAGCACCTCAATCCGCGCCAAATCAAAGAAGGGCGACTGAGCCTGGCGGTTCCGCCCTGCGTAGATCCCATCCACATATAGGCTGACGGACTGGTCGAATGAGAAATTCGCCGGCGGAGAGCCGAAGCCGCGGATATAGATCACGTCGTTGCCCGCGGTGGACTCCACCGAGACATTGGGCAGGTCTCTCACAATCTGCTTAAAATCGTTTGGGTGCTGCTGCGCGATCTTTTCACCGGACACGACCTCCATGGAGATCGGCACGTCCTGCAGTTTCTCAGCGCGCTTCTGGGCGGTAACGACGACTTCGCCGAGAGTCGACGGTGCTGCGTCGGCGGCCATCGAGGCGCTGGCCAGGGCGCTGGCCAGCATGGTGGTAGAAAATAGAACTCGGTAGAGCATCGCCTGTTTCCCCCGTTTGTTTTAATTGGTCCGACCTGTTGATCGAACTCGGTTATCTGCCCTCTTAACGGTCAATTTAATTTACGATCGAACCTTTGAGGTCGGGTACGGTCTTCCCCCGCAGTGTTGGGGTGACCGATTGAAGTTAGCATACTAAGTATTTACCACTAGGTCGTCCACAAGCGGCCGGTCGCCTGTCCGTCTGCAGGCTATTATTTCGCCGGTTCGAGCGCCTTCACGTCATTTTCCGCCAACATCGTCTCGGCCCTCAGAACAACGTTGGTGGCGCGGCTCCCGTCGGCGCGGACCGCCTCATGGGCCACGTCGCGCTCGTTGAAGGTCTTCGTCCACGAGGCGAATTCGAGACACACCCCGTCGGGATCGAAAAAGTAGACCGAGCGCACGAAAACACCCTCGTTGACCTCGTCACTCGCCTGGGTCGGCGAGTCGTCGTGGTTCAGGATCTTGGTAACCGCGATGCCCTTGGACTTCAGGCGCTCGTAGTATTCGTCGAACTTCTCAGCCGGCACGTTGAAGGCGATGTGGTTCATCGACCCGTGCGCGGTGGCGATGTCGCCCATAGTCGGCAGGTTCGCAGGCGCGGAAACCCCAGGCGCGGCCTGCGGCGCATGTGGGAACCAGAAGAAGGCGAGCGAGTCGCCATTGCCGATGTCGAAGAAGAAGTGCTGTCCCATACCGCGCGGCAGATCGATCGTCTTCACCAGCGGCATCCCTAGGACGTCGCGGTAGAACTCCACCGTCCGCGCCATGTCTTTGCAGACCAACGCGAGGTGATTGACCCCGCAAATTTCAAATTCGCGATTGACCGACTTCGACATGACGTCCTCCTGGCCTCACCCAGGATCGCCCGGGGATTTCTGACGCTCAGTAAACGCCCGTGACCGAACTACGTCAATTTCATTGACGTTAAACATCCATATGCCCCGGTAGTGGCCAAGTTTGATTGGACTGAAATAGGTTAGAACTCTAACGATTACGTGATGTCCTCGGAAGCTGAAATCACCGAAATTCTGAGAGCCGGCGGGTTCCTCAAGCCCGGCGTAGACGCGGTTGTCGAGCGGCTCGCGGGCGGGGTGTCGAGCGACGTCTTCCGCGTTGAGGCGTTAGGCGTTGTCGTTTGCGTCAAGCGCGCCCTGGCGAAGTTGCGAGTCGCCGCGGATTGGCGAGCGCCCGTGGAGCGCTCGCACTTCGAGGTCGAGTGGTTGAAGGTCGCGGGGGAACTGGTCGGCGATCGGGTACCGCACGTGCTTTTCGAGGACCGGGCGCAGAACGTTTTCGTCATGGCGTTCTACGATCCTCAAAGCCACACCGTCTGGAAGCAGGATCTTGCCAGCGGCCACGTAGACTTGGGCGTGGCCCGCGAGGTTGGAGCCCTAGTTGGCCGCGTGCATGCGGGCACGGCGGGCGATGCGGGGGTCGCGAAGCGTTTTGCTACGGACAGGCTGTTTGAGGATCTACGGCTTGCCCCGTACCTTCGCCACGCGGCGCGGGCGCACCCAGATCTGGAGCCTCAGCTCCTGGCGCTGGCCGATAGCACCGCGGCCACTCGCGTGGCGCTTGTCCACGGCGACGTCAGCCCGAAGAACATTCTTTGCGGTCCGAACGGTCCGGTCCTGCTCGACGCGGAATGCGCCTGGTATGGCGACCCGGCCTTTGACCTGGCTTTCTGCGCCACCCATCTACTGCTCAAGTCCGTATGGAAGCCGGCTCACGCCGCGGCCTATCAGGACGCCGCCACCGCGCTCCAATCCGCATATCTTGCGGCGGTGACCTGGGAACCGGTCGAGCGGATCGAGACTCGTGCAGTGGCGCTCATAGGCGCCCTGACGCTCGCGCGGGTCGATGGGAAATCTCCAGTGGAATATCTCACGGCCGACAAGGACAAGGCGTTTGTCAGAGGTGTTGCACGCCGGTTGATCCAGCAACCGGCCACGACGATGACCGAGCTCGCAATGCGATGGCGGGAGCTGCAAGAGGCGCGATGAGCACAAGGATCACGACCGTGCGGGCCCGCCAGATATGGGACTCGCGCGGGCGACCAACGGTTGAGGCGGAAGTGACCCTCGACGGCGGCGGCGTCGGCCGGGCCTGCGCGCCGGCGGGCGCCTCTCGGGGCGCCCATGAAGCGGTCGACCTGCGGGATGGGGGCGCCAAATTCGGGGGCTTCGGCGTCGATCGGGCCGTCGCTGCGGTGAATGACGAGATCGCCCCCCGGCTGAACGGTCGCGACGTACGCGACCAGGCCGGTCTGGATCGGATCCTGTGGGAGACCGACGGCACGCCGAACCTTGCGCGCCTGGGCGCAAACGCGACGGTTGCGGTGTCGCTTGCGCTGGTGCACGCCGCGGCAGCGCAAGCCTGCCAGCCACTCTGGGCTTATCTGGCGCAGGGCCGGCCTGTGCGGATGCCACTTCCAGAGGTACAGATATTCGGCGGGGGCGCCCATGCCGGCCGGCGGACCGACGTGCAGGACTTCATGGTCATGGCGCCGCGCGCCGCCAGCTTGCGCCAGGCGTTAGAGATCACGGCGGACGTGTTCCGGGCTGCGGGCGATCTGATGGCCGAGCGCGGGCCGCTGGCGGGCGCAGCTGACGAGGGCGGCTGGTGGCCGATGTTCGACAGTAACGAGGACGCGTTAGCCGCGCTAACCCAATCGATCGAGCGCGCCGGTTACCGGCCGGGCGAGGATGTCTTCATCTCGCTCGATGTCGCGGCCAATGAACTCCTAAGCGAGGGTCGCTATCGCTTGGGCCTCGACGGCGCCGAACTCTCCAGCGCCGAGATGGTTGAAACAATCGGCGATTGGGTGCGCCGCTATCCGATCCTGTCGGTCGAGGATCCCGTCGCTCAGGACGATTTCGACGGCATGGCCCTGGCCACGGCCCGGTTTGGCCGGGCGGTGCAGCTGATCGGCGATGATCTGCTGGTGACCGACGCCGAGCGCGTGCATCGCGCCGCGGCAGTCGGTGCTGGCAACGCCGTTCTGGTGAAGGTCAATCAGGCCGGCACGGTCACAAAAGCGAAGGCGGCGCTGGACGCGGCCCGCGACCTCGGCTGGGGCGCCATCGTTTCGGCGCGGTCTGGCGAAACCGAGGATGTCAGCATCGCCCACCTGGCGGTCGGCTGGAATGCCGGCCAAATCAAGGTTGGCAGCTTCGCAAGGTCGGAACGCATGGCGAAGTGGAACGAATTGCTACGGATCGAAGAGGCGATGGGCGAGAATGCCGTGTTTGCAGGTCCATCGGCTTTCGCGGCCACGGTCGCGGCCGCGCTGCGATGAAGGCGCTATTGCACTATCGCGCCAGTGAAGGCTTCCGCGCGGCCTTGGTCCCTGCGGCCACTGCAGCCGGCGTGACCGCCGTGATTGTTGATGAAGACGACGCGGCTGGCTTCGAGCGCGAGATCGCAGATATCGATGTCCTATTGCATGTTCTGAAGCCGGTGACGGCGGCCATGGTGGGCCAGGCGCCGCGGCTCAGGCTGATCCAAAAGCTGGGCGTCGGCGTCAACACCATCGATCTTGACGCGGCCAAGGCGGGTGGCGTGGCGGTGACCAATATGCCGGGCGTCAACAGCCAAGCCGTCGCGGAAATGACCCTTGCCTTGATGCTGTCTGTCCTGCGGCGGCTGGCCTATTTCGATCCGTTGACCCGGGCAGGGCAGGGGTGGTCGCCCGACCCGGCCCACGTCGATCGGACTGGCGAGATCGCCGGTAGGGTGATCGGCTTCGTCGGCTATGGCGCAGGCCCGTCACGGCTGGGCGCGGCGCTGGAGGCGCTAGGGGCTGAGGTCATCTATACTGCGCGAGGCCCAAAACCGGCGCTTCCCGGCCGTTTTGTGACCTTGGCCGAACTGCTAGCGACCGCAGACATCGTTTCCCTGCACGTCCCGCTCACGCCCGAAACGCGAGGCCTGCTTGGCGTCGACGCCTTTGCCGCCATGCGCCGGGGCGCCATCCTGATCAACACCGCTCGTGGCGAACTGGTCGACGAAGCCGCGCTCGTCGAGGCTTTGCGATCTGGCCAATTGCGCGGCGCCGGCCTGGATGTCTTCGCGAGCGAGCCCGTCGATCCAGCGAGTCCATTGCTGAGCCTCGACAACGTCACCCTGGCTCCGCATATGGCTTGGCTCACGCCGGAGACCCTGGCCCGCAGTCTTGCGGTGGCGATGGAGAATTGCCGCAGGCTCGGATTGGGCGAGCCCCTTCTGAACCGCATCGTCTAATGCGCCGCCCGCCCGTCGTCTTCGCCTCAGGACAGCTTCTCACAGCCGAGGTCTGGGCGCCGCAGATGGCGGTGTTATCCGCAGACTATGATTTGCGGATCTCCGACCACACCCGCGACGAGACCTTCAACACGATGGCCCAGCGCCTATTGGCTGAGGCTCCGGAGCGGTTCGACCTCGTCGCCCACGCCATGGGCGGCTTCACGGCCTTCGAGGTGATGCGTCAAGCGCCGCAACGGATCCGCAGCCTGGTGCTGGTTGCGACCCTGGCGGCCAACGACGGACCCGCCCAAACCGAGCGCCGCCTTGGCTATACCCAGTTGGTCGAGGGGGGGCGGTTCGCCGACGTCGTTGAAGAACGCATTCCGATCCTGGTGCACCCGGCCCGCCGAGAGGACCCAGGTCTGCTGGCCGTCGTCCGCCGAATGGCCCTTTCAACGGGGGAAGCGACCTTTCTGCGTCAACAGCGCGCGATCATGGCCCGTGCGGACAGCCGCCCGTCACTTGGGGCCATCGGCGTCCCAACCCTGCTTATCCGTGGCGAGCAGGACGCGATCACCACGCCAGCGCATCAGCAGGAGATGTTGGCCGGGATAGCAGGCTCCCGGTTACAGACCATAGCCGACTGCGGTCACCTGCCGACGCTGGAATCACCGGTCACCACCAACCGGCTGCTGGTTGGCTGGCTTGCCGCGCAACTTTAGACCCCGGTCAATTCTCGTCGCACGATCGCTGCGCCACCGGCCATAGCCTTCAGCTTGCCAAATGCGACCTCGCGGCTCTGGTATTTCATGCCGCAGTCCGGCGCGACGATCAGGCGGTCGGCACCGATGAACGGCAGCGCTCGGCGAATTCGCACCGCGACGGTCTCCGCGCTCTCGACGTTTGGATCGTTGAGGTCGATGACGCCGTACATGATCTGCTTGCTGGGCAAGGCGCGCAGGATTGAGGGGTCGAGGTTTGGCTGGGCGGCCTCGATCGAGATGATGTCGATGTCCGAGGCTTCGAGTTCCTCCAGGAAGGCGTAGCCGCCGGGCTTGGCGGCGCCCTTGTGGACGTAGGCGTAACCAAAACAGATGTGCAGCGCCGTTAAGCCGCCGACGCCCTTAACAGCGCGGTTGATGGCCTCAATAGCGAAGCTGCGGGCCTCGTCGGCCTTTGCCTGCAGATAGGGCTCGTCGAGCTGGACGATGTCGACGCCGGCCGCAAAGAGGTCACGCGCTTCGGCGTTCACAGCGTCCGCGTAGTCAAGGGCGAGCGCCCGGGCGTCAGGATAGTAGTCGTTCTGCGCCTGCTGGGTCATCGTGAACGGGCCGGGGATGGTAATTTTCACCGGTGCGCCGGCTCGTGCTTTCAGGAAAGCAGCGTCTTGCGCTTCAATGGGGCCGTTGCGGCGGATTGGGCCGGCGACGCGCGGGACTGGGTTGAGCGCACCGGTGCGGTCCATGGCGACGCCAGGCGTGTCGATGTCGATGCCCCCCAGCGCCGTGGCCAGCCGATTCGAATAGCTTTCACGACGCATTTCCCCGTCGCCGATGATGTCGATGCCCGCGAGCTTCTGATCGCTTATCGCCATCAGTGTGGCCGCTTCCTGGGCATCGGCCAGATAAGGCGGCTTGATGCGCCATAGCTCCTCGGCGCGCACCCGCGGCGGCAGGCGGCCCTTCAAGCCTTCGCGGTCAATTAGCCAGTCCGGCTGGGGATAGCTGCCAACGATCGCGGTGGGCAGCAGGGGCAAGCCCAAAACCGGCATTTTCTCGGATCCAGTTCGTTAGTATTCTATGTATTCCTTCGGATGCGGGCGCTCATGTCAATGGAGGCGATTGCCGCGTAAGGCCGGGAATGGAATGGTCCGCGAATGAGCCAACCCCAGTCCTACGCTGACCCAAGCAATAGCATCGGCTATCTGACGCGGATCGCCTTCCGCGCGTTTTCCCGCGCGCTAGAAATCCGCACCGCGCCGCACGGGGTCTCCAGTGGCCAGTGGCGCTTCTTGCGCGTGCTCTGGCAGGAGGACGGCCTCACCCAGCGCGAGCTCAGCTTGCGCGTCGGTATGCGCGAGCCGACCACGGTGATCGCGCTGAAGAGCCTGGAGCGCAGTGGCTTCGCGGTACGGCGCAAAAGTGTCGAGGACCGGCGCAAGATGCACGTCTACCTGACACCGCAAGCCAAGGCCCTTCAGAAGACCCTGCTGCCAGCGGTCGCTGAGGTGAACGCCATCGCACTTGCAGGCCTGTCGGCGTCGGACATCGCGGTGCTGCGCAAGGCGCTGGTGCAAGTCGGCCGAAACCTGGCCGAGGGAGTCGACAACAAAGCTACCGACAGCGCCGTCTAAGCGGCGAAGGAACCTGCACCATGACCGTCAAGCTTCTCGCCTTTGCCGGCAGCACCCGCGCGGGATCGCTGAACCAGGCGCTGCTCGATCTCGCCGTGGCCGAGGCGACGGCGCGGGGCGCGGAGGTGACCGCAATCCGTCTTAAGGATTTTGCCTTGCCGCTCTACGATGGCGACCTGGAGCAATCGGATTTTCCGCCTGCCGCCCGAGAACTCAAAGCGCTTTTCCAGGCCCACCAGGGTTTTCTAATCGCCTCGCCGGAATACAATGGCTCGGTGAGCGGGGTGTTGAAGAATGCGATCGACTGGGCCTCGCGGCCCACGGATGGCGAAAGCTTGACCGCGCTCAGCGCCTTCCGCGGCAAAGTTGCAGGGCTGATGGCCGCCTCGATCAGTCCGTTCGGGGGTCTTCGCGGCATCACGCACATGCGACAGATTCTCGCGACGATCCAGACGATCGTCGCCACCGAGCAGGTGCTGATCCCATTCGCCCACGGGGCCTTCGAGGGGCGCGCGCTCAAGGAAGCGCTGCCGGGCCAGCTGCTGGGCGGCCTTGCGGCGCGGGTGATCGATCTGGCTGAGCGGCTGGCCTAACGGCGAAGGCCCGCGTCGAACGGCAGGCGGTAGCCGGTGAGCTGCAGGCGCAACTGCTTCTTGTCGATCTTGCCCGTCGGGCCCAGCGGCACCAGATCGACGAAGAGCACATCATCTGGCATCCACCAACGCGCGATCTTTCCCTCCAAGAAGTCGAGGAAATCCTGCTTGTCGGCGGACTCGCCGGGCTTGAGTTGCACCAACAGGATCGGCCGCTCATCCCACTTTGGATGGACCACGCCGACAACCGCGCAAAGCTCGGCTTTTGGATGGGCGAGAGCGATGTTCTCCACGTCGATGGAACTGATCCATTCGCCGCCGGACTTGATCACATCCTTTGCCCGATCGGTGATCTGCATGTACCCATCAGGATCGATCGTCGAGATATCGCCGGTGTCGAAGAAACCCTCGTCGTCGATCAACTCTCCGCCCTCGCCGCCATAATAACTACTGGCGACGGTCGGACCCTTGATCATCAGCCGGCCAAAAGTCTTGCCATCGTGTGGCAGGCGCGCACCGCTGTCGTCCACGAGTTTGAGATCGAGATTGCACAGCAGCCGCCCCTGCTTGAGCTTGTAGGGAACCTGCTCTTCGAAGCTTAGGGTCGCCACCTTGGGTGAGGGGATCGACATGGTGGCTAGCGGCGAGGTCTCCGTCATCCCCCAACCCTGGATCACGTCCACCCCATAGTCGTCGTTGAGCGTTCGGATGATCGATTCCGGGCATGCGGCGCCGCCGACCGTCACCCGCTGCAGCGTCGAGAACCGCCCGCCTGCCACCTTCACGTGGGCCAGCAACATCTGCCAGATCGTGGGCACGCCGGCGGCGTAGGTCACGCCCTCCGTCTCCATCAGCTCGTAAAGCGATGCGCCGTCTAGCTTCTGGCCGGGCAGGACCAACTTCGCGCCGACCATGGGCGCCGAGTACATCACCCCCCAGGCGTTCGCGTGGTACATCGGCACGCTCAGTAGGATCGTATCCCGAGCCGACAGGTTGAGCGCGTCCGGCTGCAAGGTCATCATCGCGTGCAGGTAGTTGGACCTGTGTCCGTAGAGCACGCCCTTCGGAGTGCCGGTGGTGCCGGAGGTGTAGCAGAGCCCAGCCGCCGCGGTTTCGTCAAATCCGCCCCAAGGCGTGTCAGTGGGCCGCCCGGTGATCCAGGCCTCGTAGCTCTCCGCGACGAAGTACGTTAGCGGTGTCGAGGCTTCTTCGCTCAGGAAGACCACCCGCCGGATCGTCGGGCACTGCGGCAGGATATCTTCCAACAGGGGCGCGCACGCTGGATCAGCGAACAGGATCTCATCGCCGGCATGGTTGGCGATGTAGACGATCTGCTCGGGAAACAGGCGGGGGTTCAGTGTGTGTAGCACCGCCCCGATGCCGATGGCGCCGTACCAAGCCTCAAGGTGGCGGTCGCTGTTCCAGCCGAGCGTGGCGACGCGATCGCCGGGTTTGACGCCGGCTTCGATCAGGCCGTGTGACACCTGCCGGGCCCGACGGTGTAGCGTCGCATAGTCGGCACGGACGATCGGACCCTCGACCGAGCGGGTCACCACTTCGCGGTCTCCGTGCCAGCGTGCAGCATGGTCAAAGAGCTTGTCCAAGGTCAGGGACCAGGTCTGCATCAGGGCCTGCATGGACGCGTGCCTCGTTGAGTGTGGATCGCTGATAATGATTAGCTTACGAAGTATCTGTCGAGCGGCGACTTTTGGCTGCTCGGTCCACGATCATAGGGGAGAGACGCAGTGATCGACGATACCGCGCTGCTGGCTGGGCTGGATCGGGAATTCATAGGCTTGGTGTCGCCGAGTTCGCCACGCATCCAAGCGGGCGGTCACCCCTGCCAGGGCATTTACACGGCGCCTAAAGGCCATAGGCCGAAGACCGCCTTCATCGCCACCCACTATAACGTCGACTTCTCGGAGCACTATATCGCGCCCTATCTGGCTTCGCGCGGCTATGGGTTCTTGGGCTGGAACACGCGCTATCGTGGGGCGGAAGACCAGTTCCTGCTCGAGCATGCGGTCATCGACATCGGCGTGGGCATGCGTTGGCTGCGGGAGATTGCAGGCGTCGAGACGATCGTGATCCTTGGCAATTCCGGCGGCGGTTCGCTGATGGGCGCTTATCAAGCCGAGGCGATCGCCCCGACCCTTGAGGCGGTGATCGAGGGCGACGGCCGCGCAGCGCTGCAGTCCCTGGTCAAGGCCGACCTTTATGTTTCCCTCAACGCCCATCAGGGCCGGCCCGAGGTGCTGACCGACTGGATGGACGCCTCTGTGGTCGACGAGCGTGACCCGGTTGCTACCGACCAGAGCCTCAACCCGTTCAACCCGGACAATGGCCCACCTTATTCGGAGGTCTTCATCGCCCGCTACCGGGCCGCGCAACGGGCGCGAAACCAGCGCATCACCGACTGGGCAAAGGCCGAGCTCAAGCGACTGAACGAAGCCGGTGTGCCCGACCGCCTGTTTCCGCTGTTCCGTTGCTGGGGCGATCTGAGGTTCATGGACGGCGCGATCGATCCATCCGATCGCAAGTCGCCGGCCTGCTACCGCGGAAATCCCGCCGTCGCGAACCGAACGCCCAGCATCGGCCGCGCCAACAACCTGAAAACTTGGCTTTCGATGTGGAGTCTCGAGACTTCGAAGTGCAAGGGGGGCGAACAGCTAGCCAAGTTCGACATGCCCTGCCTGGTGGTCCAGGGCCTGGCGGACACTGGCGTCTTTCCGAGCGACGCCCGCAAAATCTTCGACAGCATCGGGACGCCGGACAAGGCGCTGCACCTGATTAAGGGCGCTCACTATTTCGAGGATAGCCGTGAGGAGCGAGAAGCCGCTGCCGCGCTGATCACCGATTGGGTCGGCGCCCGTCGCTAGGCCGGCTGCTTAGCTGTCAGTACGAGGTGTGTTGTTGGGGAAGCTCATCGGCGTGCCCCAGTCGGCGTGCAGCAAGTGAGCGGTTTTCAGGAGCTGAGGCCTCCCCACCCGGCGGCCGAGTTCGTCCGACATGATCACCATCGCCTGCTGCGCGTCGATCCGCATGCGCTCGCCAACCGTCGTCAGCGTCAGCACTTTGACCCGCCGGTTGGTGGCGTCGTCGGTCAGCGCCAGAATGCCCAGCTTGACCATCTGGCTAATTGTGGCGTGGATCGCCTGGCGGCTCACGTCCATGTTTCGTGCGATGTCCGACGGCCTGCGGAAGCCCAACACCACGTTGGCCATGACCATGGATTGCGGCCGCGTCACCGCAGGCCAGCCCTTTGAGCGAAGGTAATTCTGCAACCCTTCGTCGAACCAGTAGAAGCCTTGCAGCAGCGACAACAGCAGATGTTTGATGTCCTGATCCGCCGTCACAGGGCCGTTGCCTCCTTCACCGCAACTGCCTCAGTGGTACGCTTCCCGTCGATTGTCAAAAACGCCGGTTCGGCATGTCCGGCGATCGGGGCACGGCTATTGCGCAGGCGTAAGATGCGGTTGTGCAGAGCGAAGAGTGAAGCCACGCCAATCCGCGACCTTCGGCACCACGCCCTCAAAAGACGTCAGGTCAGCGCGGCGCACGGCGAGATCGACGCCAATGGCCGGACCCCCGGCGGCGAAGGTTCGAGCCGCCTCGATCATTTGGCGCCGGAATTGGATGATCGCGCTGTCGCTGGATCCGAGGTGGTCCGCGGTGCGGTCGGCGATAGCCCCCATGCTCTCCCACATGGCCATGTCTTGGGTTGGGATGCCGGCGATTCCGGTAAAATCGCCGGCCTTCATCGCCGAACGATCCTGACCGTAGTTGTTCCCCAGGTTGCGCAGCTTGCGGTAATTTGGGTCGAGATCGGGACCCACCTCGGCGGCGCAGAACTTGCGCCAAGCATCCTGGCCAATGCCCTTCGTCTCGTGCCAGGCGATCCAATAGAACATGCAGGTCACGTCATCGACGGGGACCAGCATCTGGGCGAGCCTATATTGGTCATTGGGCGGGATCAGCACCGTGAACGGGGCGATGAAGACCGTGGTCCGCACATAGACGTGGGTATCGGCGTTCACGATCGGGCGGCGGATCGCGGCGTAGTGGAACCCGAACTCAGTCGCTTCGACCTCGAGCCGCGGCGCCTTGTCGTTTGAGGGCCGCAGCCAAGCGGTCCCGGTGGCGGTGGAGCCGGCCACATCGGCCGTCGGCATGTTGGTCGAATGTAGGCTCGAGGAATGGGCGCTATCGATCGACCCCTCGAGGACCTGCGCCCAGTTGCAGTCCGCGACCATCTTGACGATCGAGATGCGTGTAGCCGCCGTCGGCGCCCACGCGGGCGCCTCGAACGCGCTTACATTGTCCGCGGGTCCCATCCAGATCCAGACGAAGCCACCGGCCTCGCGGGTGGGATAGGCGCGGTGCTTCAGGTTGCGCATGCGGCTGTCGGGCGGCTCGGAAGCCATCTCCTGGATCTCGCCGTCCACGCCGAATTTCCAGCCGTGATAAAGGCAGCGCAACCCGCAGTTCTCGTTGCGTCCAAAGGCCAGCGACGCGCCGCGATGTGGACACCGCTCGTCCATCACGCCGACCCGACCTTTGCTGTCGCGAAACACCACCAGGTCCTCGCCAAGCAACCGCGCACGAACGGGGGTTCCATCTGGATCGGCAACCTCTTCGATCATGCAGGCGGGCAGCCAGTGGCGGCGCATCAATTGGCCCATCGCCGCCTCACCTTCAACGCGGCAAAGAAGCTCGTTGTCTGCAGGTCTCATGGGTGACTTCCGCGGGCCGCGCCTGAGCGCAGCGCGTTGCTAAAGCTTAGGGTGCGAAGTAATTTACGGTCGCGGTCTGCGGCTGTCTAGACGCGCTCTAAGACCGGGATCTGTCGGAAGGCGCTTCGCATCCATGACCAAGCACAGATGACTGGCCGCGTTCTGCGCATCGGTGTGATCGGCCTTAGCCGCGGGTTCGACCTAACCCGGCCGACCCTGTTGGGCGATCCCAGATGTCTAGTCGTAGCTGCGGCCGATCCTCGACCCGAAGCGAGAGCGGCCTTTGAGAAGGAGTTCGGCGGTCGAACCTACACGACAGCCGAAGCGCTCTGCGCGGACGCCGAGGTCGAGGTCGTCTACGTCGCCACGCCCCACGCGTCCCACGCCGAGCTGGCGATCCTGGCGGCGCGAGCGGGCAAACATGTGCTCGTCGAAAAGCCTGTAGCGCTCGATCTTACGGCGTGCCGCGCGATCGAAGCGGCCGCGGGAAAAGCCGGCGTTCAGGTCATCGTCGGACCTAGCCACAGCTACGATGAGCCGGTGGCGCTGGCCGCGGACCTGATCGCGTCCGGTCGGTTTGGACGCCCGCGGATGGTCACCGCGCTGACCGCAACCGATTTTCTTTACCGGCCTCGTGGCCCGGACGAACTGGACACCGCGCGCGGCGGTGGCGTCGTCTTCAGTCAGGCCGTCCATCAGGTCGATGTCGTGCGCCGACTGGTCGCCTCGCCGATCGTGAGCGTGCGGGCGAGCACCGGGGTTTGGGACCCGGAGCGGCCGACCGAGGGCGCGTATCAGGCTTTTTTGACGTTCACGGACGGGGCTTCGGCGGTACTGACCTACTCCGGCTACGGTCGTTACGACAGCGATGCGCTCATGAACTGGATCGGCGAGACAGGCTTGGCGAGTGACCCGGCCGACTACGGCGGCGCACGCCGTCGCCTAGGCGAGGGTGACGAGACAACCTTGAAGGCGAGGCGTGCCTACGGATCCCCGACCGAGCGGCCGGCGCCGCGGGTGGGCCACGAGCATTTCGGGTTTGTCCTGGTCGCCTGCGAGCGCGGCGATCTGAGGCTCACCCCAAGCGGGGTGGAGACCTTCGGTCCGCTCAAACGTGAGGTCGTCGAGGCCCCCCTAGGCCGCGGCGCGCGCCAGGGGGTAATTGACGAGCTATGGCGGGTGATCGTCGAGGGCGCGTCGCCGCTGCATTCGGCCGTCTGGGGTCGGGCGAACCTTGCGGTCTGCCTAGCCATACTGAAATCGGCCGCCGAGAGCCGGGAAGTCGCCGTCGGCGAGCTGGAGGAACTAGAATGAGCAAGCTAGCGCTAACCCTGGCCTGCTGGGACTACGACCGAACCCGGGCCCTAGCGGACGGGCGCGTCACCCCGGAAGGCATCGACCTGAATTTTCTCCCACTACACGTGGAAGAGACCTTCTTCCGTATGTTGCGGAACCGCGAGTTCGACGTGGCCGAGATGTCGCTGTCGTCCTACTGCGTCTCGCTGACCCGCGAGGATCCGGCCTTTGTTGCGATCCCCGTGTTTCCGTCGCGGTTCTTCCGACACTCCTGCATTTTCGTCTCGGCAGAGAGCGGAATCAACGAGCCGAAAGACTTAATCGGCAAGCGGATCGGCGTGCCGGAATATCAGATGACAGCACCGGTCTGGATCCGTGGCGTGCTGTCGGATGAATACGGCGTCGATCCAGCCAGCGTGACCTATTTTAGTGGCGGTGAGGAAGAACCCGGCCGCGACGAAAAACTGAAACTCAACTTGCCCGACCGCTTCAAGCTCACGCCGATCGGGCCGGATCAGACCCTTTCAGCCATGCTGGCGGCAGGCCAGATCGACGCCCTGCACTCCGCCCGTACGCCCTCGACCTTCTATTCCCAACCCCTGGCGGTGCGACGGCTGTTCCCCGACTTTGTCGCCGTCGAGAAAGCCTATTTTCGCCGTACCGGTATCTTCCCCATCATGCATGTCATCGCAATCCGCCGGTCAGTTTACGAGGCCCATCGCTGGATCGCCAGGTCGTTGCTGAAGGCTTTCGAGGCGGCCCAGGCGATCACCTACGCAAACCTCGCCGTCACCTCGGCCATGACCTCGATGCTGCCCTGGCAGGTGGCTGCGGTGGAAGAGGCGCGCGCGGAGCTGGGCGACGACTGGTGGCCCTATGGGTTTCGCCGCAATCGCGCCGCCCTCGACACCTTCCTGCGCTACCACCACGAACAGGGCCTCACGCCGAAGAAGCTGGAGCCCGAAGCCCTGTTTGCGCCCGAGACCTTCGAAACCTTCAAGATCTGACGCCGACCAAGGATCACCGGAGATCGCCCATGATCACCCTCTACGGCGGCCCTACACCCAACGCGCGCAAGGTGGCCATCGCACTGGAGGAAATGGCGCTGATTTGGCGCCTGGAGCTCATCGACATCTTGAATGGCGATCAGCTGACGGCGGAGTTCGTCGCGCTCAATCCCAACAACAAGGCGCCGATTATCGTCGATGATGAGGCGACGGGCGCACCGCTGGTGCTCGCAGAATCCGGCGCGATCCTCTGGTACCTCGCGGAGAAGACCCACAGCTTCCTCCCCACGGCGGAGCGCGAGCGCGCGATATGCCACCAGTGGCTGATGTTCCAGATGTCGGCGGTGGGCCCGATGTTCGGCCAGAACGCCCACTTCTCGTTCTATGCGAAGGACCGTCACGAATATTCCATCGCCCGGTACGCCAACGAGGTCACGCGGCTGCTGCGGGTGCTCGACCGCCGACTGACCGAGGCGCCGTTCCTGGCGGGCGAGGCCTACACCATCGCCGACATGGCGACCTATCCTTCCACCTTGCGACAGATTGAAAGCCGCGCTGCTGAGTTGCCCAATCTCTTGCGATGGTCCGACACTGTCGGCGCCCGGCCGGCAGTGCAGAGCGGCATGCAAGTCGGCCGCGAAGCGCTGCGCAAGGAGACCATTGAGGGAGGCCTGAGCGGCCTCACCGACGAGCAACGCTCGATCCTGTTCGGCGGGAGGCAGTATGCGCCGCGCTAAGGCGGTTCAGGTGATGGCGTACATCCAGTGGCGCACGCCGCCGGTCTCCCGCTCGCCGCAGCCGACCGCCAGGGTGGAATTAAGCCAAGCGTAGCGCGGGTCGGCGGTCTCGAATACGGGTGCGATGTGCAACTTGTAGCGGCCGGGGTCGACGTTGGGCTGCGCCGGATCGCGGAACGCCTCGGCGACGTCAGTCGGGATCCAGCTTCGGCCGGTGTAGGTGACGTAGATCACCGCACCGTCGTCTGTCTTCCACGCGCAGCGGGCGTCGAACGTGCCGATCGTCGCGCCGTCCGGTCCAACGCCGGATTCCGGCCAATTGCCGCCACCCGGCAGAATATCGCCCCGCAGGCGTGGCCCTTCAAAGCGTCCGCCCGTGATGTATCCCACGCGGCGGTTTCGCCATGGCGATTGACCCAGCGCCATGATCTCTCCGACCTCAAACCGGGCGCAGCACAACGGGTCACTTCGCAGCACACGGTCATTGAAATCGAAATCCGACATTAGTTTCACCCCGCAATCAGCCAAGCGGCTTATCGTCCGATTGCTTAGAAAGCTATTCAATCACGACGCTCTGCACCAGGGTGCGCCGTTGCCGCCGCCTTCGATGTGCGTCGCCCATTGTCGGAACACAGCCGGTAGCCGGCGGCCCCAACAACACGGCGGATCTTAGATGATCGACCTCCACTACAGCGCCACACCCAACGGCCAGAAGATCGCCATAATGCTTGAGGAGATAGGACTCCCGTTCCGGGTCATGCCTTACGACATTTTTGAAGGCGATCAGCTGACGCCGGAGTTCGGCCGGATCAATCCCAATCACAAGCTCCCAGCCATTGTCGACTATGCGCCGGCTGATAGCGGCGGGCCGCTGGCCGTGTTCGAGTCCGGCGCCATCTTGCAATATCTGGCGGAGAAGACCGGGCAGTTCCTCCCCGTCGGGGTTCGGCCGCGCAGCCAGGCGATCCAGTGGCTTACCTGGCAGGTCGCGGGCCTAGGCCCGATGAGCGGTCAAGCCAGTCACTTTCTGCGTTACGCCCCGACGGGGCAGGACTACGCGACGGCACGGTATAGCAAGGAGCTGGAGCGGCTGCTCCAAGTGCTCGAAAGGCGGCTCAGTGAAAGCGAATACGTCGGCGGCGAAGCCTACACTATCGCCGATATGGCGGTTTGGCCGGGCCGGGCTTCGGCCTTCGTCGTTGGGATACAGATCGAGGCTTATCCCGCGACGCGACGCTGGTTCGAGGCCGTTCGCGCACGGGCTGCGGTCGATCGTGTGCTGGCCCGGGCAGACCTCGCCGCGCCGCCGAAATATGTCGGCCGAAGGCAGGAGCTGTCCGCCGAAGAATGGTCGAACATGTTCGGCGCTCGCATGCACGCGGCCGTAGCACGTCCGACTGGCTGAGCGACGCTGTCAGGCCCAACGCCTCATGACCAGCTGCCGCCGTTTGAGCACTGTCAGGACGATGTCGTGGGCTGGGTACGCGGCCGCCGATGCGCGCGAGACAAACCGTCCGGTCCACATCAGGGGTTATGCGAAATGGGGGAGAGGGGCGAGGCAGATGAGTGCTACAAGCGAACCCCCGGGGCCGCTTCCCGAAGCGGACATTTGAACCGCATGCCGCTAATTGCTGGGCGTCATTCGGGGCGGCCAGAGAAGCCGCAGCAGTAGCGGCAATATCAGGCTGTTCGTGCGGGGGGCTTTACGACGATGCTGCCAGCGGTCTTGCCACGACTTCGGGGTGTGTGGCTGAGCCTGTTCCGCGTGGCCTTTGTAGCGGTATTCGCGCTGGCGGTGTTGTCGGCTGCGGGCGCCACTTGGTTCGAGGCGCGCCAGACCGCATTGACTACAGCCGAGGTCTGGAGCGGAGCACTGTACGGCCTGGGCGTGCGAATCTTCCCACCGGTCGGCAACAAAAGTTGGCGCGTCTTCAGGCCCTACTCGGCGGAGGCGATCGCTTCCGGCATGCGCGCGGGCGATGAGATCGTCGGGCTGAATGGGCGCCCGATAACGCGGGCGACGGGGATCGGGCGCTTTCCGCAGCTGATTGACGCGCGCGAAGGACGTCGCACCGTATTCGCCTTGCGTGGGGCAAAGGGCGCCGTGCGAGCTTACGCGCTCACCTGGCATGCTGCGAACGTCGAGACGTGGTATCGCGGCTCGGGTCTGGATTCCTGGCGCCAGACACTGGCCAGGCGGCTTGCCTACGACCTGATGACACTGCTGCTGCTGCTGCCTGCGACCATCCTGTTCCTTCGCCGGCAGCGCGAAATCGTAGCGGCTACGTTCGCCGTTAGCCTGGGCCTGCTCAGCATCGGGCCGACCAACGAATTTTGGGGAGCGATCGGCCTCCTCGGCGCTTACAGGATCATCACCGCTGTCCCTTATATCCTGGTGCTGATGATCGGCTGTGCTTTTCCCAATGGCCGCTTCTGGCCGAGTTGGACACGCTTTAGCCTCCTCGCCGTCCCACTCGTCTACCTTCCGCTGATCTCCATCGGCGTCGATTATTCGAATTTCAGCCTGCTTACCGCCCCGGCCTTCATCGCGCTGGTAGCGATCCTGGTCCTGCGATACCGGCGCGTGCCCGCAGGTACCGAGCGCCAGCAGTTCCGATGGGTGGCGTTCGGTCTCACCGCCGGCGTCTTTACGCTCTTACTGCGTTTCGCCCTGACGTTCGCTCAAGCCGGCCTAAGGCCCGCGCCGCTCAGCCCGTGGATCGATTTCTCCGCGTCTTTCACACACGCCCTCGGCTACGCGATTATAGGCGGCGGCTTCGGGATCGCATTGCTCAGGTTCCGGCTCTACGACGCTGAGTCGCTGGTCAGCCGTTCTGCGGCGCTCGCTTCCACGACCTTGTTGCTCGGTGGTGTCTGGGGCGCCTCGGAGAGGGGCATCGAGATGGGCCTTTCAGGCCTGCTGGGTCAGGGTGCAGGGGGAGCCGCCACAGTCGCCGCTGCGGGCATCGCTGTGATTCTCGTGACGCCCCTGCATCGGCGCCTGCACAAATGGATCGAGAGGCGCTTCAGCAGTGAGGTATGGGACCTCAAGGAACGCCTCCCGGAGAGAGTGGCGGCGCTCTCCCAGCGGGTCGGGACAAATGCCTTGTGCGGTGCAGTGCTCGACCACATCGTGCGCGCCGTGCGAGTGACTCCGGCGGCGCTGGTCATTCGCAGGGGCGATGACCTGTTCGTCGCGGCGCACCGCGGCATCCTGCTTGACCTGGTGTGCGCAGGCCTGACGCCGGCAAGCTTACCGCAGTCAGGTGAGACGGTGGTGGATGAGACGGCCGCCTTTCCGGTCCGCCTCGCGCTCGGAGAAGAGGATAAGCCGTGCGCCTGGTTGCTGCTGGGGGCGCGCCCGGACGGCACGCCATGCAACCGCGACGAACGCGCAGCCCTGGCCGAGCTGGCCGCCCCTCTCGCCCGGGCGATCGCGACGACAGACGCCCGCGACGAACATGATAGCCAGATCGCCGCGCTGCTGCGCGCGCTTGAGACGAGGCTCGTGTCGATCGAGGCGGATTTAGCACACGTAAAGCGCGCGCCTTCCGATCCACTGTAGGCAACGTCGGCGACGGGTCTAAACCCAGTCATTCGACCACGCGGTTTATTTCGGCGCGCCGGAGTACCCGACCAGCTCATCAACATCCCACTCGAGTACTTCCAGACGGCGTTGAAGTTCCTGGCGGCGCGTTCGGATGTGGATGGGCAGCGCACGGGTGTGATGGGCAAATCGAAGGGTGGTGAGGCCGCGCTGCTCATCGCTTCGGCCTATCCGCAAGTGCGCGTGGTCGTCGTCGGCGTACCGTCGAGCGTG
>JAYUBY010000535.1:0-6141 GCA_043740635.1 Alphaproteobacteria bacterium | reverse complement strand
ACCACCCGCAACGGACTTTCGGCTGGTCCGATCGCCAGCCCAAAGAGCCGGCCGGGAGGATCTGGACGGAAGGATAAGCGGAGTTTCAGCCTGATGGTGGCGCGCATGCCGCGGCCCAGGAGAAGCCATGACGAAGCGGACGAGAGACACCACACGGCGGCCTTCAAGGCGAAAAAGGCGCTTGCGGCGGTGAAGCGTGAGAAGACGCTGGCCGGGTTGGTGTCGTATTTCGATGTTCACTCGAACCAGATTACCAACGGAAACGCGCAACTTCTGCATGGAGGGACCGGCCGGGAGCAGTCTGCTCGCGCGAAACGCGGCAGGGTGACGCTTGGCGAGAAGTCACTCGCCCGTGCGTAAAGACCCCCTGTCGCCCGATTTGCAATGGCGGATGTGGTGGCGGCCGCGCGAGGCTAAAGGTAGCTCATCAGCGCCAGATCAAACCGTAAGAGTAGCCGTGGCCGGGATCATTCGCGTTCACTGGGCGCCTTGGGAGGCGTTGTGACGATTATGACCCCGGCCACGTCATTCTTAAGTCCAGGACCGAAGGTGCGGGCCCTATTAGAAGCCCATGCCGCCCATGCCGCCGCCGCCCATCTGCGGGGCGCCGGCGTCCGCCTTGGGGGCTTCGACGATAGCGGCTTCGGTGGTGATCAGAAGGCCCGCGACCGAGGCGGCGTCCTGCAGCGCGGTCCGTACGACCTTGGTCGGGTCGATTACGCCGTCTTGGACCATGTCGACATACGCTTCGGTCTGGGCGTTGAAGCCGAAGGTCGCCGAGGCGTTCTCCAGGATCTTGCTGACCACGATCGAGCCCTCCACGCCGGCGTTCTCGGAGATCTGGCGGATCGGCGCCTGCAGGGCGCGCCGGATGATGGCGATACCGGCATCCTGGTCGGCGTTGAGGCCCTTCAGTGCGTCCAGGGCCTTGGAGGCCTTGAGTAGGGCGACGCCGCCACCGGGAACGACGCCTTCCTCGACCGCCGCGCGGGTGGCG
This sequence comes from Alphaproteobacteria bacterium, assembly GCA_043740635.1. Taxonomy (GTDB): domain Bacteria; phylum Pseudomonadota; class Alphaproteobacteria; order Caulobacterales; family Caulobacteraceae; genus Phenylobacterium. Next base: position 5,144 of record JAYUBY010000535.1, on the reverse strand, counting down.
TTGAGGGCGTCATCCACGCGGTCCTTGCGCTCCTTGACCTCGACCTCAGTCGAGCCGCCGACCTTGATGATCGCGACGCCGCCGGCCAGCTTGGCCAAGCGTTCCTGCAGCTTTTCCTTGTCGTAGTCCGAGGTGGTGTCCTCGATCTGAGCCTTCAACTGGGCGATGCGCGCATCGATCGCCGCCCGCTCGCCCGCACCACCGACAACGGTAGTGGCGTCCTTGGTGATGGTGACCTTCTTGGCATTGCCCAGCATGTCCAGGGTGACGTTCTCGAGTTTGATGCCGAGGTCCTCGGAGATGACCTGGCCGCCGGTGACGATGGCTAGATCTTCCAGCATTGCCTTTCGGCGATCGCCGAACCCGGGGGCCTTGACCGCCGCAACCCGGAGGCCGCCACGCAGCTTGTTGACCACCAGGGTGGCCAGGGCTTCGCCTTCGATGTCCTCGGCGATGATCACCAGCGGACGGGTGGACTGGACCACCGCCTCAAGCAGGGGAAGTAGCGCTTGCAGCGAGGAGATCTTCTTTTCGGACAGCAGGACCAGCGGGTCCTCCAGCTCGACCTCCATCTTCTCGGCATTGGTGATGAAGTAGGGGCTCAGATAGCCACGGTCGAACTGCATGCCTTCGACCACCTCAAGCTCGCTCTCCAGGGTCTTGGCCTCTTCGACCGTAATCACCCCTTCGTTGCCCACCCGTTCCATGGCCTTGGCGATCATATCGCCGATCTCCTTGTCGCCATTGGCGGAGATCGCGCCAACCTGGGCGATCTCGGCGTTGGTGGTGACCTTCTTAGAGCTGGCCTTGATCGCATCGGTGACGGCGAGCACGGCCTTGTCGATGCCGCGGCGCAGATCCATCGGGTTCATCCCGGCTGCGACGGACTTCAGGCCCTCGACCACGATAGCTTGCGCCAGGACGGTGGCGGTGGTGGTGCCGTCGCCCGCCTTGTCACTGGTCTTGGAGGCGACCTCACGGATCAACTGCGCCCCGAGGTTTTCGAACCGGTCTTCAAGTTCGATCTCCTTTGCGACGGTCACGCCGTCCTTGGTAGAGCGCGGCGCGCCGTAGGATTTTTCGATCACCACATTGCGGCCCTTGGGGCCCAGGGTGACCTTAACCGCGTTGGCGAGGGTGTTAACGCCGCGCAGCATGCGGTCGCGCGCGTCGGAGGAGAAATATACGTGTTTGGCGGCCATGAGCCTGCGCTTTCGAAAAGAGGAAAATGAAAAAAGTTTGGAACGCGCCTAGGCGGCCTTTGCCTGGGCGGAGACAGGGTCGACGATCCCGAGGATGTCGCTTTCCTTCATGATCAGGAGGTCTTCACCGTCGAGCTTCACTTCGGAGCCGGACCACTTGCCGAACAGGATCCGATCGCCCTTCTTGACGTCGAGGGGGTGAACCTTGCCGTTATCGTCGCGTGCGCCGGGGCCGACAGCGACGACTTCGCCTTCCTGCGGCTTTTCCTTGGCGGTGTCGGGGATGATGATCCCGCCCTTGGTCTTGGCTTCTTCTTCTACGCGCCTGATAAGGACGCGATCGCCCAGGGGACGAAATGCCATGCTTTGGATCTCCGGTTAAGCGGGCTCGCGAGGGCGCGGCCAATTGGCAGTCGGCGCTCGAGAGTGCCAGCCGTGCTTCGCACATGGCCCGGCGGGGCCAAGATACAAGGCTCCACGGCCAATCAGCGAAATAGAAATCTGCGCTAACGTCTCGGCTTTCCGCTTGGTTTGCGAATCTCAACCCCGGACTTGGCGCCTATATGACCCTTTGCGGAGGCGGACATCCAGAAGCGGACTGGCCGAAGGCCCGCTCATCCGTGACGGCATGCTACCCATGGGCGGCGACCGTTTCGGGCGGCGCGCTTGGTTGGTGATGTGGGCCGCCGGTGATTTCGACCTTTACGTCGAAGGACAGGAACCGATCAAACAGCACGCTCTTACGATAGAAGCGCCGCTTCCCGAAGGGACTGTCGGTGGTGTCCTCCTGTCGGTGCTCCAGGAGCCCAAACCACGTAAGTGGTCTGAGGATTCGCGCCTCCATCGCGTGTGTGCCCGCGTCCCATGGCGCGTCCAGCACATTTTTGATTGGAACGCTGCACATGCGGATTAGGCGATCCGACGGTCGCCAATCATTCGCAGCGACCGACAACGACCAAAGAACAATTCCGCCGTCTCGCTGGGGCCAGTCGCCATAAAGGCCGCGACCGAGATATCCGAAATCAAGATGCCAAAACGCAATATTGAACAGGACCGCCTGAAGCGCCCGCTGGTGGACTTCCTCGCGCATCTTCCTTCCGGTTGGCGCCGCCCTTAGGCGCCCCTTGTTCTTGCGCAGGAATTTTGCTGCCTCAACGCCGTGACGGACATAAAATCGCAGGAAAAAGCCCCGCTCGTTGATGACCTTGTTCAGCCGAAAGGCGTTCGCCCTCGCACATTTCCGCCACGATGGATCGCGACAGATTTCCCGTGCCGGTCAGCTTCAATCCGGGGCCATCGCCCGCCGCGCCCAGGACGATCAATGCGTTCCGTGCGAGAGCCGATTGCTGGATCTGCCCAGGGGTCAAATCCGTCGCCAACCGTATTGGGCCCGCCGTCGGTGACGGGGGATGACGCAGCGCCCAGAAGCTCGCCTGATCCAGCAACGTCCAGGCGGGCTCGATGTCGCCAAGCCATGTCTTGACGGAGGGACGTTGCAGCATGTCGGGCGCTACCACAGAACAGTGCTCACGCAATTTGGACCCGTGCCGTGATTGAAGCGGAGCCAAGCCATTCGTTTAGCTTCGACCACCGTCGCCGTCCCGACACGTTGCGCACCGCGATGGCGACCGCCTTCTTCTGACCAACCAGAACGACCAGGCGCTTGCCCCGGGTCACTCCTGTGTAGAGCAGATTGCGCTGCAGCATCGTGTAGTGCTGAGTGAGCACCGGAATCACGACGGCCGGATACTCCGATCCCTGTGATTTGTGGATCGTCGCGGCATAGGCTGGGACGAGCGTGTCCAATTCACCGAAGCCGAATGTGACAGCGCGGCCGTCGAAGCTGGCGGTCAGTTCGCCGGCGTCGGTGTCGACGTCATCGATGTAACCGATGTCGCCATTGTAGACGTCCTTGTCGTAGTCGTTCTCGATCTGCATGACCTTGTCGCCCGGGGCGAAGGTCCAGCCAAACCGTTCGACCTTGCGCTCGCCGGCTGGATTGAGGGCCGCTTGCAGTTCGATGTTGAGCGAGCGGGCCCCAACGCCACCGCGGTTCATCGGGCACAGCACCTGGATGTCCCGGATCGGATCGAGACCGAACCGCTGGGGGATGCGCGTTTTCACCAGTTCCACGATCAGCGGCACGGCGGTTTGCGGATCGTCCGCCTGGACGAAGTAGAAATCGCTGTCTCCCTCGGGCCGTGAAAGGTCGGGGATGGAACCCTGGTTGATCTTGTGGGCGCTGATGATGATCCGGCTCTGTGCAGCCTGGCGGAAGACCTCAGTCAGCCGCACAACGGGCACAGCGTCGGAGGCGATGATGTCGGCCAAAACCTGGCCTGGGCCGACCGAGGGGAGCTGATCGATGTCGCCGACGATCAGCAACGCGGCAGGGTCAGGGACCGCCTTCATCAACGCCTGCATCAAAATGACATCGACCATGGACGTCTCGTCGACCACCAGCAGATTGCAGTCCAACGGGTGATCGGCGCTGCGCTTGAACCCGCCACCTTTGGGATCGACTTCAAGCAGCCGGTGAATGGTCTTGGCCTCGAAGCCGGTGGCCTCGGTCATCCGTTTGGCTGCTCGGCCTGTCGGCGCGCAAAGCAGCAGCTTGACGCCCTTTGCCGCCAAGATTCGCAAGATGGCGTTGACTATAGTCGTCTTGCCCACGCCCGGCCCGCCGGTGATGACCAGCACCTTCGAAAGCAGGGCTCGGCGGATCGCAGCGACCTGGCTTTCGGCCAACAACAAACCGGTCTTCTGCTCGATCCAGGGCAAGGCCTTGTCCGGATCGATGTAGGACCAGGGCAGCCTCTCGTTCATCAGGTGGATCAGGCGATCAGCGATGATCTGTTCGGCCCGGTAGAGTCGAGCTAGGAAGATGCAGGCTGTCTCGCCAACCGCGTCGGCGACGACTGTTCCCTCCGATAGTTCCAGGTCCAACGCCGTAAGAACCAGTTCCTTAGGGACCTCGAGCAATTCGACGGCAAGCTGCGCAAGCTCCTGGGTGGGCAAGCCGCAATGCCCCTGGTCCATCGCTTCAGTCAGCGCGTAGGAGATGCCGGCGCGGACCCGGATCATCGCCGTCTTCTCTATGCCGAGCTTCATGGCGATCGCGTCAGCGGTCTTAAAGCCGATGCCGCGGATGTCACGCGCGAGCCGATACGGGTTCTCGGTCATGACCTGGACGGCGTCCGAACCGTAGGTCTTGAAGATGCGCACGGCGCGCGCCGTGCCGACCCCATGGCTGTGCAGGAAGACCATGATCTCCCGCACGATCTTCTGTTCGGCCCAAGCCGATGTAATGCGCTTGGCGCGGACCGGGCCGATCCCCGGGACTTCGCGCAGACGATCGGGCTCGGCTTCTATTATATCGAACACCTTTTCGCCGAAGGCATTGACCATCTTCTTGGCGTAGACGGGACCAATGCCGCGGATCATCCCGGAACCGAGGTACTTCTCTATGCCTTCGATGGATGTCGGCTCAGACGTGCGCATGAAGCGCGCCTTGAACTGCTGACCATGGCTGTGGTCGTTGATCCACTCGCCGGACGCGGTGATCCATTCGCCGGGGGAGATGGTCGCGGCATGCCCGACCACCGTGACCAGGTCGCGGTGGCCGCGCGCCTTGATCCGAATGACGCAGAAGCCGTTATCGGCGTTGTGGAACGTCACCCGCTCGACCAGACCGGCCAGCACCTCGCTCGTGGAAGGTTGGGTCTTCTGTTTCACCGCGAGGGGCCACCGCTGTTTCGCTTCTGATCACCCGAAGCGGAAATTGGGCCGGCATGGTCGGCCAGAACCTAACGCCAGGGCAAGTGGATTGGGTCTCGCTCGGCATTACCCTCACTGGGCATGTGATCGCTCGGCGTTAGCGATATTCCGCACAGCGGGCCCGTGTCGGCCTGGAATGGAATCCAATCTCGCCTGAGGATGATC
>JAYUBY010000534.1:0-4282 GCA_043740635.1 Alphaproteobacteria bacterium | reverse complement strand
GCGGCGGCCTTGTTCCCGGGCCTTTGTGGCTTGCGCGCGGTCCCACTCGTCGGCGACGGAGGCCGCAAGGTCGGTCAGACGTCCGGCGAGACTGGAATTGAAGGGCCGCACGTCCTGACCCATGACGCAAACCACCCCGGGGATTGAACCGTCGGCCAGACGAATGGGCGCGGCGGCGTAGAAGCGCAGATAGGGCGGACCGGTGACGCTCGTCGTGGCCGAAACGCGCGGATCGTTGCGACCATCCTCGATCCAGAGAAATTCGCCGGTATCCAGGCTCCATTGCACATTGGAAGCCACGGGGTAGTCGCCGCCCGGATCGCGGCTGCGCCAAGCGCGACCCTCTTTGACCAAGACCACCTGAGCCTCGACAGCGCCGAACAGCGTACGCGCCAGACGAGTGGTGCGGTCGCAGACGTCCTGGCTAAGATCAAGTTCAAAGGGACGTGTCAGCCCTGACCCTGGCGAACTGACATCTTCCACCCGCCCAACTCCGTTCACTGCCACGTCACAGGACACAGTAAGGGGAACGAGGTTAAGAGTATTTGTACAGGCGCGTCGAAAACGTTGCTTTCGTACCGGGGAAAATCCCCGCGGTTGTCAAAAGTGCGGCCGTGATTTTCGCAAGTCGCTGGCGATCAGTCATGCTCGGGCATGCTGGTCACTACCTCGGCGGAGACCAGCTCACGTTTCTCTAACGCGCGGCTCTCTACGATATCGGCAATCAACTCCTACGGGATCGATTGGTCGGGCCGGAGGCTCAGGTCTCCGCCTGTGATTTGCGGCGTCCGATCGGGCGTGTCGTCACGCCGGGCCCAGGGGTGGCGTTTGGCGTCGTCGCCTGGGTCGGATGCTTGGGATTCAGGCGTGCCGAGGAGAGAAGAACTCATCTTGGAGGGCCTTGAGTGACACGCCGCGATTGACGCGGTTGGAAAACGGTCCCTTCCGACAGTCGTTCCGCGGATGGCCAGCGGCAGGGGTCGGTTAGTGGCCCGACTTCTGTTGCCCATCGCGCGGGCCGCTCGAGACCCCAGCGCCCCAGGCCGATGCGAAGGGCCCGGCCTCACGGGTTGCCGCTTGGGCCGCGACCGCGTGAACGACAAGCCCGTGCTGGCGCGCATCCGCGCCCCTGGCCATCCCGCTGACCTGGGCCCCCCGCTCGGCGCGGGCGGCAGTGCGATCATAAGCGTCCAAAAGTATCCGCAGGATAAAGGCCGCGCGATACAGCGCGTCGCGTTGGCCGGATCGGCGAGCACGTCTTTGATATACCAAATTAATTGAGTTGCTGCCGGCGGGTCGCGGTTGGACAGCACGGCCAACGATAGGCCGGTTGAGGTGTCTACGAAGATCTCCGCATTCGCGCCGCGTCTGCGAAGAGAGTGGCGGCCTCGAATTTCGCCGCCTCGAGGGTGTCTACGCACAAAACGCGGCGCGGCTCATCGAGAACCTTGACGGAGTGTGGCCACACGAATTGCACGGCGTAGGCCGACATATGGGCGGCTCCGAGACCTGCAGCCATCCGCAAATCAATGTTCCGTCAATTTCAATGCGCCGCGGCCGTTCCGCAAGAACCCTCCGGTTGTGGGCGCGGCTAAAGGTCGGTCGTGCTCTACCTCGCCGGCTCCGGCGTCGCTGGTGCTTCGTCAGCCTCTATTTTAAGGCGTCGTCGCGGGCTGCGCCGGGAGTTTCGGCAAGCTTGCATCGACCCAGCACGAAGATCGACACGCCCGTCGCCAGCCAGGCGTGCCCGCCCTGCTCGAGAGCCTTAAATTGCTCGGGAAATCGCGTCTCCGCCTTGCGACGCTAGACGATCGGTTGCGTCTCGTTCTTCATTTGAGGATCACGCTGAAATGGTTCCTGGAATTAGGAACCGCAATCCTTCGCCTGCGCGTATGCGGCCGGGTCCCCGCTTCGATATCAAGGGCTTCCACGACGCGGTGCTCAACTACGGCTCTGTGCCGCTGGAGGTGATGGGCAATGCCGTCGACCTATGGGCGCCAGCGACGAGCTAGCCTGTCTGGCGCTCATGTGCTGAAGGTCCCTTTCCCGCCACGGCGGTCCCCAAGCTGACCCGCTTCCCAACGAGGAGGTTGGTGCGCGGCTTCTATTCTGCCGCGATGGGCTGGCGCTCCGCGTCAGCCACCACCTTGAGCGCGGCAATCAGGCTGGACGGATTGACGCTGATGGAGTCGATCCCCCAGCCCACCAGGGCTGCGGCGATCTCCGGATAGTCCGCGGGTGCCTCGCCGCAGATGCCGACATGCCGACCGTTGCGCTTCGCACCCGTGACCGCCAGCCGCAGCATCTCAATCATGCCCGGGTCACGTTCGTCGAAATCGAACGCGACGATCTCGGAGTCTCGGTCCACGCCCAGGGTGAGCTGGGTTAGGTCGTTTGAGCCGATCGAGAAGCCATCGAACATTTGCGCGAAGGCATCGATCCGGATCACATTGTTTGGAATTTCGCACATCATGAAGAGCTGCAGTCCGTTCTCGCCCCGCTTCAACCCGTGCCGCGCCAGGGCGGCGATCACGCGCTGGGCCTCCTCCTCGCGGCGGACAAACGGCACCATGATCCTGAGGTTGGTGAGGCCCATTTCCTCGCGTACGCGGCGAAGGGCCGCGCATTCGAGGGCGAAGCCGGCGGCGTAGGCCGGATGGTCGTAGCGCGAGGCGCCCCGGAAGCCCAGCATCGGGTTTGCTTCCTTGGGCTCGAAGCCGCCGCCCCCGATCAGGCCAGCGTATTCGTTGGTCTTGAAATCCGAGAGCCGGACGATGACCGGGCGTGGATAGAAGGCTGCGGCGATCGTTCCCACCCCTTCCGACAGCCGTTCGACGAAGAAGTCGGCCGGTTTGGCATAGCCCCGGGTCGCATGCGCGATCGCTGCCCTGTCTTTCGCCGCCACGACCTTGGCGGGCTCCGCCAGCGCCATCGGATGGATGCCGATCTGGTCCTGGATGATGAATTCCGTCCGCGCGAGGCCGACGCCGCCGCTTGGCAGCATGGCCGTTCGGAAGGCCAAATCCGGATCGCCGAGAGTGACCATGACCTCGGTCTTCGGCTTGGGCAGGTTGTTGAGGTCAATCGCCGAGGCCTCGAAGGGAATGGCACCCTCATAGACCCGTCCGACATCACCTTCCGCACACGAAACGGTCACCATCGCCCCTGTTCGAAGCTTGGACGTCGCATCGCCCGTGCCGACGACGGCCGGCACACCGAGTTCGCGCGCCACGATCGCTGCATGGCAGGTGCGGCCACCGCGATTGGTGACGATCGCCGCCGCCATCTTCATCACCGGCTGCCAGTCGGGCGTGGTGGTGTCCGCCACCAGAACCTCACCGGGGCGGAAGGCGTCCAAATCCCGAGCCGAGGCGACGACACGGGCAATTCCCGTCGCCACCTTCTCGCCAACCGCACGTCCAGTGACCAGGACCGGCCCGGTCCCTTTGATCGCGTAGGTCTGGAGGATCTCCGCTGCTCGGCGCGAGGCGACCGTCTCCGGCCGCGCCTGGACGATGTAGAGTTCGCCGTCGTCACCGTCCTTCGCCCACTCGATGTCCATCGGCGTGGGACGTCCCGCCTTCAACGAATAGTGGTCCTCGATCACGATGGCGTAGCCAGCCAAGGTGAGGACATCCCGGTCGGAAATGCAAAACCGCCCCCGCTCCGCTTTTGACGTCGGCGTGTTCCGGGTTGTCGCCCTACCCTTCGGGGCGGCAGCGTAGGTCATCCTGAGCTGCTTGGCGCCGAGCCTGCGGCGGAGCACCGCGCGAAATCCCTTCCGGTAGGTCGGCTTGTGCACATAGAATTCGTCCGGATCGATTGCGCCCTGCACGATGTTTTCGCCGAGACCGTAGCCGCCGGTGACGAAGACCACGTCGCGGAAGCCTGTTTCGGTGTCGAGGGTGAAGATCACGCCGCTCGAACCGGTCTCCGAGCGGACCATCCTCATGACTGCCACCGACAAGTAGACCTTGAAATGGTCGAAGCCGTTGTCGAGACGATAAGCGATCGCCCGGTCGGTAAAGATCGAGGCAAAGCACCGACGGCAGGCTTCAACCAGGGCGTCATCCCCGCGCACGTTCAGATAGCTTTCGTGTTGGCCGGCGAAACTGGCGGTTGGAAGATCTTCGGCGGTCGCCGAGCTGCGCACGGCGACGGACAACTCTCCACCGCACAATGCCTTAAGCTCATGGAAGGCGGTCACGATCTGCCGGCGAAGCTCCACGCCGCCACTGGCGGTGTAGACGATCTCGCGCGCGGCGCCCGCCCGTTCGGCGAG
>JAYUBY010000533.1:0-19007 GCA_043740635.1 Alphaproteobacteria bacterium | reverse complement strand
CCCAGATTTCGCGTGCAATGCCGCTGCAGAAAGCCAGCGAACTTGCCGGCGTCCAGGTGATAGGCATAGTTTTGAACGGCGGCGTACTCAGGCGTCGTGATCTGCTTCGGCGCACGATGCTGATCACAGATATCTGCCTGCGCCGAAACCGCATACGCGAAGGGGGTGGCGAATGAAGACTGCCAGGCCGGCGCGAGATTCAAATCCAGGTAGGCTTCCGGAAGCACAAGGGGATGGTAGTAACCTTCGCCCGGCTTGTTGGTCGCCCAGTTGACGAATTTGGCGCCCTGCTTGAAGGCGGCGTCGCATTCCCTGAGGAATTCGGTCTCGGAGACGTCAAGACTTTCTAGGGTCGCGCGCATGGTTGGCCATGTGCCCTCCCCGACGCCAATAATGGGAATTGTCGGCGATTCGACCAGTGTGACGGTGAACCCGCTCGTCGGGTCGCGGCCATGCTGGGCGGCGATGATCCCCGCCGTTAGCCATCCCGCGGTGCCGCCGCCCACGACCACCACCGACTTCACTGGACCACTCACTGCTCGGCTCCTAAAGCCTCGCGCCGCCCCCGGATCGACGGACGCCACATCGAATGATGTGACGTCCGCAAGCCTGGGGGAAGGCCTCTGTGATTAGAACTTGGCGCGCGCGCCGATCGTGTAACGCGGCCCGGTCTCGATCCCCCAGACGAATTGGTTGTCGAAGCGCCCGACAGCCCGGCTGGTAGCGTTCAGGACATTAATCCCCTCCGCGAAGACCGATACATGGTCGTTGATGTTGTAGCTGGCGCTGACGTCGACTTGGCCTGCGGCAAGGACGAACACCGGCTCCTGGGGTTGGCGCAATTGTTCGGTGGAGAGCAGGTATTTGTCACGCCAGTTGTAGGCGACCCGGCCCTGGAATCCCCACTTCTCGAAAAACCCAACCAAGTTGAAAGAGTTGGACAAACCGGTGAGAGCCACCTGGGTGGCGACTTTGGTCCTATCGTAGCCAATATCACCGGAAACAATCGTGTAATTCACCTGCGTCCCAAAGCCAGTCTCGCCGAGCAAGAGCTGAGTTGCGAACTCCCAACCGTTCACCTGCGCCGATCCACCGTTCGCCGGGGTGGTGATGTCGAACTGCGCGATCGGATCGGAAGCTTTGCTGGTGATAGGCGGCGTGGCGCCGGGAGGCGTCACGTTCCCAGGCGGCGTCGGATCTCGGATCGGCAGGCCGTCGCCGCCGATGAGCGGGCCCCGGATTGTGTTGAACACGACATAGTTTTGCACATATTTCCGGAAGTGATTGATGGCGACGTAGCTACCGCGGCCGAATAGGCCGCCCTGCTCGCCGAAATACTTCTCCACGGCGAAGTCGAAATTGTCGGACACGTAGGGAAGGAGCGCGGGGTTGCCCTGGTTCGCGCGGCATGAGGCGCCGGTGTTGCAGCCAGGACGTGAGTCCGAAATGCCGAGTGTAGAGCGCAACTGCAACAGATCGTTGCGGGCCAGTGTGCGGCCGTAGGACAGCCTTAGTAAGGTGTTGGGTAAGAACTCGAGGTTCACGTCGACGGCAGGGAGCCAGTTGTCATACGAGCCAGAGCTCTCGCGGATCGTCTTCTTCGAATCGAGGATCGGACGAAGTTCTGTCGGGGTGATCCACGAAAGCCCGATCGGCTGGTTGAACTGAGAGCGGGCCGATGTCGTCGTGTGCTCGTAGCGAACACCGGCGGTGGCCTTGAGCGGCATGCCGTTGAACTGATCCTCGAGATCGAAGGCCATGTATCCGGCGGTGGTCTTCTCTGTGATGTTGTTGAAATCGTTTGTGACGAGGGAAAACAGAGACGGGAAAAGCCCCGGCCGGCCGCCCCCGCCATTGGCAAGCTTGAAGGCGTCCACCGCGCTGAAGACCACGAAGGAAGGCGCCAAGGTGTTGCCGCCGCTGAACGCAGTTCCGACGTCACCACGTGGCGTGAGCCTTGCAAGCGCGGCGCACGGCGCCCCGCAGGTCGGCTGCCCTTGCACGTTGAGATTGAACTGGAAATTCGTGTCGACGCTGTAGTTGACGTAGTCGAACCCAGCGCGAATTCGCTTCAGGACGCTGTTAGACGCATTGTCCCAGCGGCTATGTGCTTGGAATTGCTCGATATCATTCTTGTTTGCATTGTTTCGCGCCAAGTCGATGTTGGGGCGAAGAGCATTGAGCTGGTAGGGGTTTGTGCCGCTGTAGCTGAAGGCAGGAATTTCGGTCGCACCTGTGAAATTGGCCGTATAGTTGGTGCCGAGCGGGCCGGACCAGATCTCCAGGAAGTCGCTGCTTTGGCCGTTCGGTTGGGCGTTTGACGAGCTTTTGTGGTAGTCGAAATTGAAGCCCAGGTTTTGCCTCACCTGCCAAGTGACGTTGGCGCCAATGCTTTTGTTTTCGGTCTCGACCTGATCGTAATAGCTCTGGAAATCAAACGCTCCCAGGCCGTTGGCTGGCACGGAGGTCACTGTCGGATTTATCACGGTGCCGTTGGCGTCCGTTCGGCCGGTGATGGTGTCCTGCTGGAACCAAACCGCCGTCTGTGAGCGGCTTATCGTGTCCTTGTATCGCGAGTAGGTGTAGTCGAGCGTCACAACGACGCTGTCGATCGGCTTGACCTGGAGGACGGCCTGGCCATTGAGCCGCTCGCGGTTATGATCGCTTGCGTCGAACAGGAGGTTGCGAGGCACCCAAATCGATCCCGACGGGTCGGCCTTGGGATCGATCGCCGAGGTGTTGATGCCTCCCGCGCTGGCGTCGTTACGGTTTCCGCGGATCCAACCGTCCGTTCCTACAATTCGCTCCCGACCGTCCCGCCTGGAGTAAGAGCCGGTCACGAGAACACCGATCCGGTCGTCAGCGAAGGTGTCGGAGAGCAATCCGCCGAATTCCGGAGTGACGTCTCTTCCGACGACGTTTGAGCGATCCGCGAGGCCATCAACGGACATGGCCGCGCGAAAGCCTGTGTGCTCGAACGGGCGCGCGGTGCGCAGATTGACGGTGGCTCCGATCCCGCCGGCCGGCAGTTCAGGACGGGCCGTCTTATAGACGTCGACGCCCGCGACTGAGTCGGCAGCAATTTCGGCGAAGTTGAAACTTCGCGGGATGTTCGACGAACTGGCGTTCTCGCTCTTCGGCGACGAGGCGCCGGGCATTTGCCGCCCATTTAGCAGCACGAGATTGAAGCTCGGACCGAAGCCCCGGACGGTGATCTGATTGCCTTCGCCGTTGCGGCGGTCGATGGAGACCCCCGTGATGCGCTGCAGCGACTCGGAAAGGTTCGAGTCGGGCATCTTGCCGATGTCTTCCGCGGTGATGGCATCGACCACGCCATTGTTGTCGCGCTTGATCGTAAGGGCCTTTTCGAGCGACGCGCGAATGCCCGTCACTACGATTTCATCGACCGCGGCGCTGCTGGCAGGCGCGGGCGCGGCGCCGGCGGCGTTTGGCGCCAAGACCATGGCTGCAACCATGGCAAGCGGGCTCACAGTGTTTATAAACTGCCTCATTGCTTCCTCCCCGAAGCGCCGCGCCGAATTTTCGCTGTCGACTGCTGGCAAAAGCTCCGCCTGCTCCAGCGGATCAAAATGGTAACGTTATCACTATCGGGTAACCAGGCTTGGTCAAGCTGAATTTTGGCCTGGAAGGCGCTTCGCTCTGAAAACGGTCCGTAGTTGCGCCAATGTCGAAGCTCATAAGCGGAAGGTTTCGGAGCCAGCGGCGAGAACCTCGCCCCTATGAAATTTCATTGCTAAAGGTATCGGGCCGTCAAATCACTATGATAACAATTTCAAGGTGAGCGAAAATTCATGGTCCCGTCGAGCATCCGAGGCATCGTCATCGCCTGCAGTCTGTGGCTGACGGCCTGCGCATCCGCCCATCCGACCAAGCTGTTCTTTGTCGGTCAGGACCTGGAAGCGGTTCGCGCTTACCGCGCGGCGCAATACTGCGCCACACCGGACGGGGCGACCGCTTATGCGACGCTCTATCACCTGCTCGACCCGAGGCGGGGATTTGGCGGGCTGGGCGTTGATGCCGATATGAACCCGCTCACCGTGGAGGCTGACTGGGGCGCGGGAGCCAGCAGCGCCTGGCGCACGGCGATGGAGGGCGACGTCTCCCGCCTCGCGATTGGCCTGTCGCTGACGGAGCAGGACACCCCGGGAGGCCTAAAACAAATCGGGCAAGGGCGGTTTGACCCAGAGATCCGGCATCTGGCCGGATTTGTCCGCAAGGTAGGGAAACCCGTGTTTCTGCGGGTGGGGTACGAGTTCGATGGTGTTTGGAATTCGGCATACGAAGACAAGGCCGCCTACATCGCTGCGTGGCGTCGAATCGTTGATGTGATGCGGCAGGAGGGGACCGACAATGCGGTGTTCGTCTGGCAGGGGTCCGCCTCGCCGATCAACGATCTCATCAAGCGGCGCCACGAGGACATTGCGGCCTGGTACCCTGGCGACCGCTACGTGGATTGGGTCGCTTTGTCCTGGTTCCTTTCGCCCGACGAGCGCCCTAGCGTCCCTCAGCCCTACCGGCCGCTGACCGCGCGTGAACTGGCGAACGAAATTGTCGAGTTCGGCCGCGCGCACGGCAAGCCGGTGATGATCGCGGAACTGGCTCCACAAGGCTTCGACCTCACCCGGCTCACCAAGTCGAACATCTCACCGATCTGGGACGGCCCGGCTGCCGGCGATGTAGAGCGCTTGAAGGCGGTCGATATCTGGAATCGCTGGTATTCACCGATGTTCGCGTTCTTGGATGAGCATCGCGGCATCGTGAATGCCATCGCCTACATCGACGCGGATTGGGACAGCCAGCCCATGTGGGGGACGCCCTATTTGAACGGATATTGGGGCGATACACGCTTACAGGCCAACCCCGAAATCGTGCGGCGCTGGAACAGGGCGATCGCGCGTTGGCGAGGTCAGGCGCGGCGCGGCGGGGCCTAGCAAACCGGCGCCTTCTCGGCGGTGCCCTGCCCGCTCACGACGCGTTGACGATGAGGTTCTCCAGATACTCCTGCCGGCCCGATTTCGGTCGGATGTCCCGATCACGCTCAAGGGCGTGATCTGCCAGTTGCTCCAAACTCATGCGACCCTCCAGCACCGCCTTACCCAGGCCCTCGCGCCAACCCGCGTAGCGCTGGTCGACGAACTCGATCAGCTCACGACTTTCAATCAATTTGGCCGCGCCCAACAGGCCTCGCGCCAGAACGTCCATTCCCCCGATGTGCCCATAGAACAGATCAACCGGATCCACGGACTGCCTTCGGATCCTGGAATCGAAGTTGAAACCGCCCGTGGTAAGCCCGCCGGCCCGAAGCAATTCGTAGATGGCATGGGTGACCTCCAGGACATTGTTGGGAAACTGGTCAGTGTCCCATCCGTTTTGCGGGTCGCCACGATTGATGTCGATCGAGCCCAGGATCCCGAAGGCCGCCGCGGTTGCGATCTCATGTTCAAAACTGTTTCCCGCGAGGGTGGCGTGGTTGGCCTCTATGTTGACCTTGATCTCCTTCTCCAGCCCGTAGCGCTGGAGGAAACCGTAGACGGTCGCAACGTCACGGTCATACTGATGCTTCATCGGTTCGTGCGGCTTGGGTTCAATCAGAACCGCGCCCTTGAAGCCGATCTTGTACTTGTGCTCGACAACCATGTTGAGGAAGCGGCCCAACTGGTCGAGTTCGAGACCCATGTCGGTGTTGAGGATGCTGTCGTATCCCTCTCGGCCCCCCCAGAGCACATAGTTCGCGCCGCCCAGCCGATGCGTGACTTGGATCATTTCGCGGACCTGCATCGCCGCCCAGGCTGCGACTTCGGGATCGGGATTGGTCGCCGCGCCCGCGGCATAACGGGGATGACTGAAAAGGTTGGCGGTACCCCACAGCAGCCGGACGCCCGTGCGCTCCATGTGCCCCGCAAGGACGTCGACAATGCCGGCCAGGTTCGACTGGTGCTCCCGAGGGGTCGCCGCGTCGGCCATGGCGTCCACATCATGGAAACAGAAGAACGGCGCGCCGAGCTTCTCGAAGAAGCTGAACGCGTTGAGGGCTTTCAGTTCGGCGAGTTGCGGGGTCGCCGGCGTCCCGGGCTTCCAGGGTCGATCAAAGGTTCCAGATCCAAAGATATCATGGCCCGGCCAGGCAAAACTGTGCCAGTAACACGCAGCGACGCGCAAATGCTCCGCCATGGTTTTTCCAAATACAACTCGATCTCTTTCATAATACTTGAAAACTAACGGATTCGTGGAATTTGGTCCTTCGAACTTGATATGTTCATACTTTGCGAAAATGTCATTCATGGCTCGACCTCACTTCGAATTGTTCCGCAACGGACGCGTATACTTTGCGAAATTTCGGCAAGCGTTCAGCGAAATGGTTCTGGTAGGCCCGACTTGGCTCAATCGCTCGCGTGATCGCCGGTGGGCTGAAGATCAGTTCGTGCGGGTCCTCACCCAGCGCGGCGCGCGCCAGTCTCGCCGCGCCATACGAAGGTCCGACCTCGCCACCCTCGCGGTAGACCAAGGGCAGGTTCAGGGCACCCGCCAGGATGCTGCCCCACAGTGGCGAGCGCGCGCCGCCACCTATGACGGTGATGGCGTCCAGGTGGGTTCCCGCGTCCTCAAGTTTATCAAGGCCATCGCGCAGCGCCATCGCCGCGCCTTCCAGCACCGCCAGGACCAGCGTGTCTCTGTCCGTTTCTGAAGTCAGTCCAAAAAACACGCCTTGGGCGTGCGGATTGTTGTGAGGCGTACGCTCGCCACTCAGATAGGGCAGGAATATCTCATCGACGGGACGCCCGCCCTTCATCTCGAGATCGGCCAACATCTCGGATACCGAGTGTCTTCCAGTCAGTCGGCAGACCCATTGCAGAGACGCTCCGGCGCTGAGCATGACCGACATCTGATGCCACACGCCCGGAAAACAGTGACAGAACGCGTGGACCGCGCCCGCGGTATTAGGGCGGAATCCATTGGTCACGGCGAAGATCACCCCGGACGTTCCAAGCGACATGAGGGCGTCGCCTGGTCGGGTCACCCCTACGCCCGCCGCGCCCGCCGCATTGTCACCGGCGCCCGCCGCCACCGGGACGCGGCCCATGCCCCAGGCCTCCGCTAGTTCAGCGCGAAGGACACCTGTCGGCTCCGGACCTTCCGCGATGCGCGGCATCTGGTCGAGGGTGAGCCCGCAGGCATCGAGGAGCGATTCTGACCAACGTCGGGCGTTCACATCCAGCCACAGGGTGCCCGAGGCGTCCGATGCGTCAGTCACCAAGTCTCCGGTCATGCGAAGGCGAATGTAGTCCTTGGGCAACAACACGTGTCGGATCGCCCGGAATACCTCGGGTTCCTTGTTGGCGATCCAGAGCAGCTTGGGAGCGGTAAAACCGGCCATGGCGATATTGCCGCTGATCGCGCGCAGATTGGGCTCACGGGCCTCCAGTTCCGCGCAGAACTCAGCGGCGCGGCCGTCATTCCAGAGTATTGCCGGCCGCAGGGGCTGTCCGGCGCCATCGAGAACCACGGCGCCATGCATCTGTCCCGCGAGGCCAACGGCCCTGATGCGGCGCCGAACCCTGACGTCGATGCGAGTCACGGCCTCGTTGGTCGCCGCCCACCAGTCCGCCGGATTCTGCTCGGACCACAGGCTGTGCGGGCGCGCCACCGACAGGCTGACTGCTTCCTCAGCCGCAACATCGCCGGAGTCGTCGATCACGACCGCCTTGACGGCCGATGTTCCGATATCGATTCCGAGATACATCAGATTTCGGCCCGTTGCGGCGCTAGCCCGCGCAAGGTCTTCTGCATCCAGCCTCGGGACCCATTGGCAACAGATCGTTCTCGCTTGCGAGCGGCCGCCGTAGTCATCGAGAATCCGCAGTTTGTGAAAACGTTTCCGTATTCACTAGCATTGTTCTATCCAGTCGGACTGTCAATGAAGCGGCCTCATCTTGGCGACCGGGCATTTTCTATTTGACGGACCGGGGGTGGCCGACGCCGCGCCGGATGAACCCTCCCGGAGGCGAGATTGGCGCGACAGAAGCTGAGGCCCAGCGGAACGGCGATTGACAGATTTGCGGTCAGACGTAGGGGCCTTTCGCGGCGCCGAGATGTCGATCGCGGCCCCGTCTTCCGGACTGGCCGGAATAGCGGATGATCGTCGCTGTGACGGGCGCCGCCGGCGCTTCAGGCCGCGTCATCGCCCAGCACCTGCGGGCTTGCGGGTCCGACGTCCTCGGCATCGATCGCACAAAGGCGGGGGATTCAAAGATCGCGCATCGCGTGGCCGACCTCTGCGACTACGACCAGGCGTATGGAGCCCTGGAGGGTTGCGCCGCGGTGGTTCATTTCGCGGCCGATCCCAATCCGGACACTGAGCATCGTTCAGCCGCCGCGCGGTTCGCGAACAATACCGTCTCGACGTTCAACGTTTTCAATGCGGCGATCGCGCGAGGCATTCCTCGCGTGGTCTGGGCCTCGAGCGAGACCGTCTACGGTTATCCGTTCGATCGCAACCGGCCGCCCGCCATACCCTTGACCGACGCGATGACCGCGCCACAGACGGCATATGCAATGTCGAAGCTGGTATGTGAGCGCCTCGCGGAGTTGCTCTGCCAGGTCCACCCCGGCCTGACGATGATCGGGCTGCGGATTTCCAACATCC
The DNA here is from genome assembly GCA_043740635.1 of Alphaproteobacteria bacterium. Lineage (GTDB taxonomy): Bacteria > Pseudomonadota > Alphaproteobacteria > Caulobacterales > Caulobacteraceae > Phenylobacterium. Next base: position 10,342 of record JAYUBY010000533.1, on the reverse strand, counting down.
TCTACGCCGGAGACCCGGAAGGCGGTGGGCAGGCGCCGAACCGCCTGCGTGACACCTATGATCGGCTCGCCGGGTATTGGCTGGATCCGTACACGCGGCGCTTCAACCTGTGGAACTACATCGATGTGCGGGATGTGGCGGAAGCTGTTCGGACGTCGCTCTCGGCCCCGTTGGTCGGCGCATATGCCTTCCCGCTGATTGCTGACGACACGATCATGGATCGCCCGACCCGCGAATTGGTCGAGGCCGCCTTTCCGGGCGTGCGAGTCTCTGAGGAACTGCCCGAACACGGAGCCACGGTCGACACCCACAGCACGCGCGCCGTGCTGGGCTTCACGCCGCATTGGAGCTGGCGACAAATACTTCAGGAGCCGTGTGCATGAAGATCACTGGCCTGCGCACGCACCTCGCCGCGGATTGGCGGACCTTTCTGTTCGTCGAGGTTGAAACCGACGCGGGTTTCATCGGGCTTGGTGAGGCCGGGCTGACCTCCCGGGAACTCGCAGTCGTGGGCGCGCTCGATCATTTCACGCCGCTTATTGTTGGCCTGTCGCCCTTCGACACCGAACATATCTGGCAGATGCTAATGCGAGGAGGCTTCTTTCCTGCAGGTACTGTTCAGACTGCGGCGATCGCGGCGATCGACATCGCGCTCTGGGACATCAAGGCGCAAGCCCTCGGAGTCCCGCTGTACAAGCTATTGGGCGGCAGAATGCGGGAGCGGGTGCTGACCTATATGCATCTGCACGGACGCGGCGCCGACGGCCTGATCACCCATGCGGACCAAGCTCTCGCTGAAGGCTGGAAATGCCTGCGGTTCGAGCCGCAGTACGGAGAAGACGGCGTATTCGACCCCCCCAGACGGATCGACGAGACCATCGGCCACTGGGATGCGCTCCGCGCCCATGTCGGTGCGGGAGTCGACCTGGCCTATGACGCCCACACACGCTTCGGGATCGCCGACGCGATCAGGCTCTGTCGGGGCATCGAACCCTACCAACCCTTCTTTATTGAGGACGTGCTGAGATCTGAGGTGGTGGACGGCTACCGAATTGTTCGCGCGCAGACCGCGGCGCCGCTGGCGGCCGGGGAACAGTTTGCCCACAAGTGGGCCTTCAAACCGCTGATCGACGGCAATCTGATTGACTACGCGCGGATTGACCTTTGTATCGCAGGCGGCATCACCGAAGCGCTGAAGATCGCCGCGATGTGCGAGGCGGCCGGGATCGATGTCGCCGTCCACAATCCCATCGGCCCCGTATCGACCGCGGCCTGCCTCCATTTCAACCTCGCCATCCCCAACATGGGCATCATGGAGCTTCCTCGTCGCCCCGGCGAGACGATGGCGGACGCCGTGGTGGGGGACCTTGTTTGGCGCGACGGATATCTGTTGCCGCCCGACGCGCCAGGACTCGGCGTCAAGCTCCGCCATGATGGACTTCAGCGGTATCCATTCCTGCCGGCCGAGCTACCAAGGCTTCTTCGGCCCGATGGCAGCTTCCAGAATTGGTAAATAGGAAGTCCTACATGGTGAATCTCGAGGTGCGTTGCGTCGCCGATTGCCAGGCGGAACTTGGAGAAAGCCCCATCTGGGATCCCCGGTGCGGCGAAATGGTCTGGGTGGACATTCTGTCAGCGCGGCTCTTCCGGCATCGCCCCGGCCAGAAGACTTTCGAACAGCTGGAACTTTCGGTAGCGCTCACAAGCCTCGGCCTGCGCCGGGACGGCGGCTACATCGCCACCACCGAGCGCGAGTTTTGCATCGTTGACGATGCCGGCGCTGTGCTGCGAGCCTTCGGTGAGGTCGAGCCTGAGGCGCCGGAAAATCGTTTCAATGACGGCAAAGTCGACCCATTGGGCGGTTTCTGGTCGGGGACCATGAACCGCAATCTGGAAGGCGTGTCGGGCGCGCTCTATTGCTTCGATCTGAATGCGCGAGCCGCCGCGCGGAAGGTCGATGCCGGTTATGGAGTGACCAACGGACCGGCATTCTTTCCAGACGGGCGCGTCTGCTATCACACCGACACGCTTGCCCGCGTCATTTACGCCTTCGACTTCAAGGACGGCTGCATCGGAAACAAGCGGGTCTTCGCGCGCCTGACGGACGATGAAGGGCTGCCGGACGGGATGACCGTCGATGTGGAGGGACGACTTTACGTCGCCCACTTCATGGGCGCCAAGGTCAGTCGTTTCCTGCCAAATGGGGAACGCGATTTGAGCATTCCCATACCCGCAGCGCGCGTCACGAGCGTTGCCTTCGGAGGCGACGGCTTGAACTGCCTCTATGTGACGACTGCGAGAGCGGCGACCGCAGCTTCTGATTTGGGGTGCGAACCTCAGGCGGGAGGCTTGTTCTGCGTCGAAATCGACGCGAAGGGCCTGCCGCCGGCGGTGTTCACGGCGGCATAGGGTCGGTTCACGCGGCGTGCCGTCCATCGTCCAGGACACCTGAAGTTCGCATGATCACTTGCATGGAGGCGCAATCCCTTCTAACTAACGGTAACGTTTACATTGCTGCTGAACTTACCGTTGGCGAGGGCCGATGGAGGCCGGCGAATACGAACTTCGGACCGATTCCATGACAGGCTCCCCGATGAACCTTGGGACGCACGCAGCGCTTTCCGGCTCCCCCAGATCCGGCGCGCGACAACACGAGGCTGCCGATCACCCTGTGGCTTGCCGCGAGGGGCCACGGCAGCCTCCAGAGGCAACTCATGTCCTTCCGGCCTCCCCTCTCTAGCCGAGAAGTGGACCTCCGGGGCCGGCGTCCGAAGACGCTGGCCCCGACCTTTTGTTTTCCGGACGACCTGACATGGCCACCGAACTGATCCTGCGCGGCTTCAACCCAGACCCCAGCATCCTTCGGGTCGGCGAGGACTACTATGTCGCCACCTCCACTTTTGAATGGTGGCCAGGCGTTCAGATCCACCACTCCCGGAACCTGAAGACTTGGCGCCTCGTCGCCCGGCCGCTCAACCGGATCGATTTATTGGATCTTCGAGGCGTCCCCGATTCCTGCGGCGTCTGGGCGCCCTGCCTGAGCTGGTGCGAAGGCAAATTCTGGCTGGTCTATACGATCGTCACGCGCTTCGATGGCGCGTTCAAAGACACCCATAACTACGTGACGACCTGTGAGACCGTGGATGGGCATTGGTCACGCAGGGTTTATCTGAATTCCAGTGGCTTTGACCCGAGTCTGTTCCATGCTGATGACGGCCGTAAATGGCTGGTCAACATGGTCTGGGATCATCGGCCGCAGCGCACACCGTTCGGCGGCATCGAGATGCGCGAATACTCGCCCGCCCAGGCGCAGCTGGTCGGCGAGGCCAAACGGATTTTTGCCGGCACCGCCCTGGGCTGCACGGAAGGGCCGCATCTCTATCAGCACGGGGGCTGGACCTATCTGGTCACCGCAGAGGGCGGGACCGGGTACAACCACGCGGTCACTGTTGCGCGGTCGCGGTCGCTGCAGGGCCCCTTCGAACCGGACCCGGCCGGTCCGGTCATTAAGTCCCATCAGGGTTCACCGCTCCAGCGAGCCGGGCACGCAAGCCTCGTGACGACGCCTCAGGGCGAGCTCTACATGGCCCACCTCTGCAGCCGGCCGCTGCCAGACCGACCGCGCAGTCCAATGGGCCGTGAAAGCGCGCTGACCGGGGTCTCACTCGTGGACGGCTGGCTGCGCGCCACCGATCAAGACGACGCCGTCGCGCCCGCGCCCGTTGCGGAAGATCGCATCCATCGGTTCGACGGAGCAGAACTGGATGAAGAATTCCAGTGGCTGCGCACCCCCCACGCAGAAGATGTCTTCTCCCTTACCGAACGTCCTGGACGTCTTCGCCTTCGTGGACGGGATTCGTTGGGCAGCCTCTACACCCAGGCCCTTCTGGCGCGGCGGCAGACCGAATTCGCATACGAGGCGGAGACGGAGCTCGAGTTTGAGCCGGAGAACTTTCAGCAGATGGCCGGACTGGCCGCTTACTACAACGGGCACAAGCACCACTACCTGTACATCAGTCGCGATGAGGGCCTGGGAAAGCACCTCGCGATCATGAGCTGTAACGGCGACCTCAAACTCGCCAGCACGTTTCCCCTCGGCAGGGCGCTGGTCCCCCTGTCGGTTGGACCGGTGAAGCTGCGGATGACCTTGCGATTCGAGACATTGCAATTCTCGTGGTCGAGCGAAGGACGTCCGTGGTCGGATATCGGCCCTCCGCTCGACGCCAGCCTGCTATCCGACGAGGCCGGCAAGGGCGAAGGCGCCAACTTCACCGGCGCCTTCGTCGCGGTGTGTGCACAAGATGTTAGCGGCCAAGCCTGGCCCGCCGACTTCACCTACCTGCGCTACCGCACCGGGCTGGCCTGACATGACCCAATGTTGTCAGCGCCGCCGTGGACCGCCATCGCCCGGGTCGCCAGCCGCCGCCCGCTGGGCAGCAGCCAGGTAAGCTGTCGTGATCGGCAATCCAAGGCCCACCAGAGGGATCAATTCATGACGAAGAGCGCATTGGGCGAGGTCAGAACTTGGCTTCCGATCGATATCGAACGCGCCGTGCTGGTCGGTCGCATACAGACGCCGGCCGGTCCAAGCCCTGTACTGGTGCGTCTCGGCCGGGTCTGGGACATCAGCGCCGTGGCCCCGACGGTTTCGGCGATGCTGGAAAAATGGAGCGGTGTCCCTGACGGCGGTCGCGATCTGGGCCCGATCGACCAGTTTGATTTCGCCACCCAGGCTCTACTTCCTCCGGTGGACCTGCAATGCCTGAAAGCGGCGGGGGTCACCTTTGCGGTCTCTGCCGTGGAACGTGTGATTGAAGAACGTGCTCGCGGGGACGCCGCCAAGGCCCAGTCAATCCGGGACGCTCTGCGCGATCGAGTGGGATCCGACATTCGCTCCGTGAAGCCCGGTTCCGAACCAGCGGCGCGCCTCAAATCCGCTATGATCGCCGACGGTCTGTGGTCGCAGTACCTTGAAGTGGCCATTGGCCCCGACGCCGAGATCTTCACCAAGGCGCCGGTGCTGTCAGCGGTCGGCCATGGAGCCTTGATCGGCGTTCGTTCTGACTCCTCCTGGAACAACCCCGAACCGGAAGTGGTGCTCATCTGCGACCCCGCCGGCCGGGCGGTCGGCGCGACCCTCGGCAATGACGTGAACCTCCGAGATTTCGAAGGCCGCAGCGCGCTGCTGCTCGGCAAGGCGAAAGACAACAATGCGTCCTGCGCCATCGGGCCATTCATTCGACTGTTCGACGAACTGTTCACCATCGACCATGTCCGCGCCGCCCAGGTCGAGTTGATTGTCGACGGCCTGGATGACTTCCACCTGGATGGCCACAGCAATATGGCCGAGATCAGCCGCGATCCCCTGGATTTGGTGGCGCAGGCCATGAGCGAGCACCAATATCCTGACGGCTTCGCGCTGTTCCTGGGAACGCTGTTCGCCCCTACCCAGGATCGCGACACGGCGGGCCAGGGCTTCACCCACAAGATCGGTGATGTGGTTCGGGTGCAAAGCCCCTGCCTTGGCGCCTTGGTGAATGAGGTGACGACTTCAGCCGCGGCGCCGCCGTGGACCTACGGCATCGTCGCTCTAATGCGCAATCTAGCCGGGCGCGAACTGTTGGTCCCGGAGGCGAAACAATGACTGAAACTCTGACCCACTTCATCGGCGGCGAGCGAGTAAGGGCCGCGGCGCAGGAGAGCAGTCTCAATCCGTCTAACCTCAATGACGTCGTCGCTCATATGCCCAAGGGAGGGAGCGCCGAGGTGGAGGCCGCGGTGATCGCAGCTCGCAAGGCGTTCCCGGCCTGGTCCGAGGCGTCGCCGGAAGTTCGCTCCGATCTGCTGGACCAGGTTGGTGACGCCATCATGAAGCGTCGCGAGGACCTGGGTCGCCTGCTGTCGCGGGAGGAGGGCAAGACCTTGCCAGAAGGCATAGGCGAGACCGTTCGCGCGGGGCGGATCTTCAAGTATTTCGCCGGCGAAGCCTTGCGACGCCATGGCCAGAACCTTGAGTCCGTTCGACCCGGCGTGGAAATCCAGACATACCGGCAGGCGGTCGGCGTTTTTGGTCTGATTGCGCCCTGGAATTTCCCAATCGCGATACCGGCTTGGAAAGCCGCTCCAGCTCTCGCCTTCGGAAACACGGTCGTGCTCAAACCCGCGGGATTGACCCCAGCCATCGCCGCCGCGCTCGCGGACATCATCTACGAATGCGGGGCGCCCGCCGGCGTCTTCAACATGATTTTCGGTCCCGGCTCGATGGGCGCTGACCTGGTCGAACATCCGGGCGTGGACGGCGTTTCGTTCACCGGCTCACAAGCGGTCGGCGCCCAGGTGGCGAAGGCGACTGTCGCACACCAAGCCCGCGTCCAGCTGGAAATGGGCGGAAAGAATCCCTTGATCGTGCTTGATGACGCCGACCTCGACCGGGCGGTGATGGTGGCGCTGGATGGCTCGTTCTTTGCGACGGGCCAGCGCTGCACCGCCTCCAGTCGCCTCATTGTGACGGCCGGCATCCACGACAGGTTTGTGGCCGCACTGGCGGAGAAGGTCGCGGCCCTTCGCGTCGGCGACGCGCTCGACCCGACGACCCAGATGGGTCCTGCGGTCAGCGAACACCAGATGGAGACCAGTTACCGCTATATTGAAATTTCAAAGGCCGAAGGCGGGCGTATCGTCACCGGCGGTGAGCGACTGAAGCTCGCGACTCCTGGCTGGTACGTGCAGCCGACCCTCATCTCAGACACCCACCAGGACATGCGGATCAATTGCGAGGAAGTGTTTGGCCCAGTGGCCAGTATATTGAGAGTGAAGGACTACGAAGAAGCACTCGCGGTCGCGAATGCCGGAGAGTTCGGCCTGTCTGCCGGCATGGTCACCACGTCCCTCAAGCACGCTCGAGACTTCCAGCGGCGCGCCCAGGCCGGAATGGTCATGATCAACCTGCCGACGGCAGGGGTTGATTACCACGTCCCGTTCGGCGGCTCGAAGAAGTCCAGCTACGGCGCGCGCGAACAGGGTTTCGCGGCCGTTGAATTCTATACCCAGACCAAGACGGCCTACTCGTGGGCGTGACCATTGACCCGGTGGCCACAGGCCAACGCGCCGTCTATCCCAGTCTGGAGGGCAAACGGATCGTCGTCACCGGCGGGGGATCGGGTATTGGCGCGGGCTTGGTCGAAGCTTTCGCCCGGCAAGGCGCTGAGGTTCATTTCATCGACCTGTTGAAGCAGGAATCGGAACAGCTTGTGGACAGCCTGGGTCGCGTGGCGATCCGGCCTACTTTTCACGCCTGCGACCTACGCGACGTCGCGGCTATCGCGACTTGCTTCGCGGCGATCGGACCTGTGAATGTCCTGGTGAACAATGCCGGCAATGACGACCGCCACACCCTCGATGACGTCACGTCCGACTATTTCGAGGACCGGATCGCGGTGAACCTTCGTCACCTGATGTTCTGCGCCAAGGCGGTAGTTCCCGCGATGAAAGCCGCTGGCGGAGGTGCGATCATCAATTTCGGATCGGTCTCCTGGCACCTGGGTCTGCCGGGCCTGGTCCTCTATGAAACCGCGAAGGCCGCCATCCTGGGCATGACCCGGGGTTTGGCGCGGGAACTGGGCGAGCTGGGCATCAGGGTGACCTGCGTGACGCCGGGCAACGTACGGACGCCACGGCAAGAGCAATGGTACTCCCGGGAGGCCGAGGCCCAGCTCGTGGAGCAGCAATGCCTCAAGACGCGGATCGAACCTCGGGACGTAGCCGCCCTCGTGCTTTTCCTGGCGTCGGATGACGGGCGCATGTGCACCGGCCAAGATTACTGGATCGATGCCGGCTGGCGATGACCTGTCCCGGCGCCAATGTGACGGCCGGGTTCGGCGGCCATGCGTTCACCACAGCATGCGCCACGACCCCTTGTAAGGGCTTTTCCGAACCGAAACGAAGGATGCAACCGCCCGCGGGACGGTTGTTCCGCCCTGATAGCCACCCCAGGCCTTGCTTAGAATGAGGTTCGACATAGTTGATCGCACGCCAGTCCGGCCCTTTCGTTCGCGCGACTGGTTCGCTGATCCGGCCCGCAGCGACATGACGGCGCTCTACCTCGAGCGCTTCATGAACTACGGGATGACACCGGATGAGCTTCGCTCCGGCCGGCCAATCATCGGGATAGCTCAGACTGGCAGCGACCTGTCGCCGTGCAATCGGATCCATGTGGAGCTCGCCAAGCGCGTCCGGGACGGAATTCGCGATGGCGGCGGCATCCCGATGGAATTTCCGGTTCATCCGATCTTCGAAAATTGCCGTCGCCCTACCGCCGCGCTGGATCGCAACCTTGCCTATCTCGGTCTGGTGGAGACTCTCTACGGGTATCCGATCGACGCGGTGGTTCTGACCACTGGCTGCGACAAGACCACGCCGTCCGGAATCATGGCCGCTTCGACCGTCGACATTCCCGCCATCGTGCTCTCCGGGGGCCCCATGCTCGACGGCTGGCACGACGGCGAGTTGGTCGGCTCTGGAACGGTGATATGGCGCAGCCGGCGCAAACTTGCCGCCGGGACGATCAGCGAGGCGGAGTTTCTCGACGCAGCCTGCGCGTCTGCTCCGTCGGCCGGCCACTGCAATACGATGGGAACCGCTTCGACGATGAACGCGGTCGCTGAAGCGCTCGGCTTATCGCTTACTGGCTGCTCGGCGATCCCGGCGCCGTACCGCGAGCGCGGGCAGATGGCCTACGCGACCGGCCGGCGGATCGTCGAAATGGCGTACGAGGACCTTCGGCCGTCGCATATTCTCACCCGTGAGGCCTTCCTCAACGCCATCAAGGTGGTGAGCGCCATTGGCGGATCTTCCAACGCGCAGCCACACCTTATGGCGATGGCTCGACACGCAGGGGTGTCGCTGTCGCACGACGACTGGATGGACCATGGCTATGCAGTGCCATTACTGGTCAACATGCAGCCGGCCGGCAAGTATCTAGGCGAGCGCTTCCATAGGGCGGGCGGCACACCGGCGGTGATGTGGGAACTCCTGGAGGCGGGCGAGATCGACGGGGCCTGTCGAACTGTCACTGGCATGCCGATGGCCAGCAATCTGCAGGATCGAGAATCCTGTGACCGCGAGATGATCAAGCCCTTTGCTCACCCCTTGAAGCCTAAGGCTGGCTTCCTGGTATTGAAGGGCAACCTCTTCGACTTCGCGATCATGAAGACCAGCGTCATCTCCGACGAGTTCCGCGCGCGCTACCTGTCAGAACCCGGCCGCGAGGGCGTGTTCGAAGGACGCGCCATCGTTTTTGAAGGGTCCGACGACTATCACCTACGCATCAATGATCCGGCGCTCGAAATCGACGAACGCTCAATTCTGGTGATCCGCGGGGCGGGGCCTCTGGGCTGGCCGGGGTCGGCGGAGGTGGTCAATATGCAACCGCCGGACAGGTTGATCCGGCAAGGAATCACTAGCCTCCCAACGCTTGGCGATGGTCGCCAGTCTGGCACGTCCGACAGCCCTTCCATCCTCAACGCCTCTCCGGAAAGCGCTGCGGGAGGTGGATTGGCCTGGTTGCGAACCGGCGACATGCTCCACCTCGATCTCAATGAGGCCCGCTGCGACGTCTTGCTGGATCCCGCGGAGATTGCTCAGCGGCGCAGCGAGGCCCCGCCGCCGGTCCCGGACAGCCATACGCCCTGGGAGGAGATCTATCGGGAGAAGACGGGTCAATTGGCCGACGGCGCGGTCCTCGAGATGGCGGTGAAGTATCGCGGCGTGTCGCTTCGGACGCCCCGGCACAATCACTGATGGCGCGACTGGAGCTTCGATCGGGGCCTGCGACCCTCATATTGGCGCCGGAACTCGGAGGCTCCATCGCGGCGCTGCGGCTCGATGGGGTGGATTTGCTACGGCCGATGGCGGAAAATGCAGACTCGCCACTGCACGCCGCCTGTTTTCCGCTCGTTCCCTATGCCAACCGCATCTCCGGCGGCCGGGTCGAGTTCAAGGGACGGACATCCAAGCTGGCGCCGAACATGCCGGGGCAGCCCCATCCGCTGCACGGAGACGGATGGTTGTCGCCCTGGAGGGTACTATGTTCCGCCGAGGCCAGCTTAACGTTGGATTTCTCGCCTGAAGCCACCGAATGGCCGTGGCGGTATCATGCCGTTCAGACCTTTGAACTTGCTGAAGACGGCCTGACAGTGAGCTTGTCGGTCCGGAATATCAGTGAGCGCGAAGGTCTGTTCGGTCTCGGCCTTCATCCCTACTTCCCCAACCGTGACGACGCGTGCCTGACCGCTCGGCTGCGCGGAATCTGGCTGACCAATCTGGAGAATCTGCCCACCTGCCA
>JAYUBY010000532.1:0-7517 GCA_043740635.1 Alphaproteobacteria bacterium | reverse complement strand
CGAGGATATCCGCTCCCAGCGCCTAGCCGACCGCAAGGAGCGGCTGCATGAAACGCTAAAGGATTTGCCGAAGGGGACTGCCGCCTTGATCCGTTTCGTTGAGCACTTCGAGAGCAGCGGCGATGCCGTGCTGAAATCCGCCTGCCGCCTGTCGCTCGAGGGCATCGTTTCCAAGCGGCTTGATGCGCCATATCGTTCAGGCCGTTCGACGGCCTGGAGCAAAGCGAAATGCCGGGCCGGGCACGAGGTTGTTATCGGCGGCTGGACCACGACGAACGGTCAGTTCCGATCGCTTCTGGTGGGCATCAACCGTAACGATCACCTTGTATATCTCGGCAGGGTGGGCTCCGGGTATGGGCAGGCCAAGTTGCAATCTCTGCTGCCGAAGCTGAAGGCGGTCGAGAGCCAGGACTCGCCGTTCATGGGCCTGAGCGCGCCGCACAAGAATGCCGACACGCATTGGGCACAACCCAAACTGGTCGCCGAAATTGAGTTCGCGGGCTGGACCGGGAGCGGGATGGTGCGTCAGGGGGCGTTCAAAGGCCTCCGCGAGGACAAGCCGGCTCAGGAGGTACGAGCGAACAACCCGTCGCCTCCAGCGAAAATGCAGCTTCGTGAACCGGATGCCGGAACGAGAGGGCCCGCACGGCGTGCAACCGGGGGTGGGACCGTCGAAAGGCCGGTAGTGATGGACGTGCTGATTTCCCACCCGGACAAGATGTTGTGGCCCGACGATGGCGACGGCCGACCGGTCACCAAGCTCGACTTGGCGCGCTACTTCGAGACTGTGGGCTCGTGGATGCTCCCGCATATATGCGGGAGGCCCTGCTCGATCATACGCGCGCCCGACGGCATGGAAGGCGCTCAATTTTTCCAACGCCATGCCATGCCGGGAATGTCCAGCCTGCTCGAGCTCGTGACCGTTTCCGGTGATCGCAAGCCCTATCTTCAGATCGACCGCGTGGAAGGCCTGGCGGCGGTCGCACAAATCGCAGCGCTGGAGTTGCATCCCTGGAACTGCCAGCCTGGCCAACCAGAAGTGCCCGGACGCCTTGTGTTCGATCTCGATCCAGGCCCGGACGTGGCCTTTTCGACCGTAGTCGCGGCAGCGCATGAGATGCGTGACAAGCTCGATGCTCTGGGCTTAGTCAGCTTCTGCAAGACGACGGGCGGCAAAGGTCTGCATGTGGTGACGCCGCTGGCTGTCTCGTCAAAAACGCAAGGGACATGGCACGAGGCCAAGGACTTCGCGCGCCAATTTTGCCAGCGTGTGGCCGCGGACAATCCTCAGGGCTTCCTCATAAACATGGCGAAGAAGCATCGCCAGGGAAGGATTTTCCTCGATTACCTGCGCAACGACCGGATGGCCACGGCGGTGGCGCCGCTTTCCCCCCGCGCCAGACCAGGGGCGACCGTTTCTATGCCGCTGACCTGGAGGCAGGTGCGGGATGGCCTCGATCCAAAGTCCTTCACCCTTCGCACGGTGCCGTCGCTGCTGGCCAAGACCAAGGCGTGGTCTGACTACCGTGATGGCGAACGCTCGTTGAAAGCAGCCATAAAGCGGTTCGGTCAGACGAGGATCGCCGTTTGACACAGGATACCCGAGACGCATTCCCCCCTAAAATGGCTGCCAGAACGCCGGCCAAGCGTTTGGCTCGGAAGAGGCGGGGAACGCGCAAGTACCATGCCGGCGTGGCTGCCAATGCAGCACGAAATGCGAATGGCTCGCCCTGACCCTGGCCACCAGCGCGGCAACGCCTGGCACCGCGCTGGAACCATCGCAGGGCAGCAGGCGTTCCCCGGAAGTGTCAGCGGCGAGAGAGGGTTGAATGGCGGAGCAACGGCCGATATGGCGGGGGCAACTACGGTTGGCGTTGGTGTCTTGTCCGGTGGCGATGTTCAGTGCCAGTCATGAGCACGGTAACCTGCATTTCAACCTGATCAATCCAGTAACTGGAAATCGCGTCAGCATGATTACCGAGGATGCGGACACCGGCGTACAGTTAGCGCGCAGCGATTTGGTCAAGGGATACGAATACGAAAAGGGCAAATACCTTATTCTGAGTGATGAGGATTTCGACAGCGTCCGCATTGAAAGCTCCTCCACGATGAAAATCGACAAGTTCGTCGAAGCAGCCTCCATTGACCCGATCTATTTCGATGCCTGCTACTATCTTGCCAGTGATGGCAAAGAGGGAAAAGACGTGTATTTGGTGCTGCGGGAAGCCATCGAAAAGACCGGCAAGGTGGCTTTGTCGAGCGTGGTCATCGCGCGACGCGAGCGGATCGTGGCCCTTCGTCCGATGGGCAAAGGGCTCGTCGTTCATACGCTTCACGAGGCACGCGATCTTAATGCACCCGGCACGGTCTTCGCTGATGTGCCGAAAGGCAACGCAGATCCAGAAATGGTGGCGCTGGCTGAGCAATTGATCAAGCGCCAGACTGGCCGGTTCGACCCGGCGGATTTCGAGGATCGGTATGAGACGCGCCTACGAAAGCTGATCGACGCCAAACTGAAGGGAAAGGGGATCGATCCCGATGAGGAAGATGACAGCGACAGTGGAAACGTCATCAACCTGATGGACGCGCTACGTCGCAGCCTGGGTCCAGATACGGGGAAGGCGCCTGACAAGGGATCAGCAAAAGACCCGCCAAGACGGTCCGCTCCCCAGCGCCGGCGAAGCTAAAATCCGAGGCGGCTGGAAAGCCCAAAACCGCCAAGGCTCCGAAAGGTCGTATTTCCGCCCGCTCTGCTTCTTAGAGTTTGTCCGAGATCATAGTGTCGGCGTCGTAGCCAGGCGGGTCCATCGACGTCCTCTTTTTTCGCGCTCTTGATGCTCTGGCTGTCAATGATCGACCGCCCAAGCGACGATTCCGGGTGTTTTTCCCGTAACTTGTTGAGGCTTGCTAGATCGCGTTGCTAATAGCTTGACGGCACAGAGACTCCCTCTCTATGGTTCACCATATGGTGAACCATAGAGAGGTGCAACTGGATCGGACCTTCGCTGCATTGGTCGACCCGACGCGCCGAGCGATCTTGGCTCGGCTCGAGCGCGATGAGGCAGTGTCGGTGAGCGATCTGGCCCTGCCGTTCGCGATCAAGCTCCCGGCCGTGATGAAGCACCTCGACGTGCTCGGCGAGGCCGGTCTCGTCACACGCTCCAAGGCAGGCCGGACAGTGACCGTGCGGCTATCGCCCGAGCCGATGCGCGAAGCAGCGGCCTGGCTCAGCCGCTACGAACGCTTCTGGAGCGTGAGCCTCGATCGGCTGGCCGCTTATGCCGAGGGCAAGGAAGCCGAGATACGGGGAGGCACCGCGTGACCAGCCTCACCCTCGTCCGCAGGATCGCGGCGCGCCCGTCGGTGGTGTTCGATGCGCTGACGGCGCCGGAGGCAATTCGCGCGTGGTGGGGACCCGACGCTGGCCCCGTTCTCCTCGCAGAGACCGACCCGCGCGTCGGCGGTCGTTTTCGGGTGCGCTTCCGCATGCTCGACGGCAGCGAGCATGAGAGTAGCGGCGAGTATCTCGAAATCGACCCGCCGCATCGCCTGACGATGAGCTGGCGCTGGATGGCCGGCGGCAACGACGACGGCGTCTCGCGCATCGAGATCAGCCTGCGCGGGGTCGACGACGGCACCGAGCTCACCTTCATCCATTCGCGCCTGGGCAGCGACGCCGCACGCCACAGCCACAGGGAGGGTTGGTCCGGCGCGCTCGACAAGCTCGAGGCGATGTTCAGCGGCCAGCGAGCAGCAACGCTCGAATAGGCCGAAACTCTTGTTTCTCAGGGAGATCATGATGACCGACTTGAAAGACGCGACCGCGTTGGCCGCCGAGGCAAGCAAACCCTATCCGAACGACAGTGACGCCTATCGGCAGGCGCGTACCGCGCTGCTCGCCGACGAGATCGAGCTTCGGCGGCACATCGAGCGCGTCGCGGCGAAGCGGCGCTCGCTGCCGCCCGGCGGCGAACCGCCGCGGGACTATCGGTTCATCGACCCGGACCGAAAGTTGGTAACCCTCTCCAGCCTGTTCGGCGAGCACGACACGCTCGTCACCTACTTCTGGATGTTCGGGCCCGAGCGCGAGCGGCCGTGCCCGATGTGCACGTCGTTCGTCGGTACGCTCGACGTGCCGGCGCGCGACATCATGCAGCGTGTCGCCCTGGCGGTGATCGGCCGCTCGCCGGTCGAACGGCAGCTTGCGTTCGCAGTCGAGCGAGGCTGGCGGAACCTCCGCTTCCTCGCGACGACCGACGATGCTTTCCCGCGTGATTATCGTGGCCTCGCCCCCGACGGCAGCGAATGGCCGGCCCTGGACGTCTGGGTGAAGCGGGACGGCGCGGTGCGACATTTCTGGGGATCGGAGTTGGGCGGCACAGCCGATCCCGGCCAGGACCCCCGCGGCGCACCCGATCCGACGCCGCTCTGGAACATCCTCGACCTCACGCCGGCGGGCCGGGGCGCCGACTGGTATCCCAAGCTCGACTATGGCGGCGCGGAGTGAGGAAGACCTGTCCCCCTGACCGTCAACCAAGGAGAAGATGATGGACTATGTCGATGGCTCGCCGTCCGGCTTCATGCGCTCGCCGCGCCCCTGAACTGATCTGAGGAGACATCCATGACCATCCCCACCATCACCACCTTCGCCTGGGTGCCCGAATTCGCCCGCGGCTTCGTCCGCGACCTACGCCCGCGCTGGGCCTTCGAAGAGGCCGGACAACCCTATGAGGTGAACCTAATCCGCGACGCCAAGACGCCCGAGCATCGCCGCCACCAGCCGTTCGGCCAGGTGCCGACCTATAGCGACGACGAGGTAGAGATATTCGAATCGGGCGCGATCGTGCTCCGCATCGCCGAACGCGCGGGCAAGCTAATCCCGACCGACCCGGCCGCGCGCATCCGGGCGATCCAGTGGCTCACCTGCGCGCTCAACTCGGTCGAGCCGTGGGTGATGGCGCTCGCGGTCAACGACGTGTTCGAGGCGGACCGCGACTGGTCCAAGACGCGCCACGCCAAGGTGGTCGAGGACCTGCACGCCCGGTTGACCGATCTCCAGGCCGCACTCGGCGACACGACGTGGCTCGACGGCGACACCTTCACCGTTGGCGACCTGATGATGGTCGCAGTGCTCGGCGGCCTGCGCGGCACCGGCCAGCTCGACGGCTTCCCCAAGCTCGCCGCCTATGTCGCCCGCGGCGAAGCCCGTCCCGCGCACCAGAAGGCGATGGCCGACCAGCTCGCCCTCTACGCCGACCCGGTCGCCGCCTGAACGAACCCGAACAAGAGGAGAGACGGCATGACCTACATCCAGGGGTTCGTGATCCCGGTGAAGCCCGGGCAGAAGAAAGCGTATCGCGACATGGCCGCCAAGGCCGCACCGATCTTTGCCGATTATGGTGCCACGCGCTCGGTCGAGTGCTGGGGCGAGGACATCCCCGACGGCAAGCGCACCGATTTCAAGCGCGCGGTGAAGGCCGAGGACGGCGAAGGCATCGCGTTCTCCTGGGTCTTCTGGCCCGACAAGGCGACGTGCGATGCAGCGACCGCAAAGATGAAGGACGACGAGCGCATGAAGCCGGACGGCGACATGCCGTTCGACATGCAGCGGATGATCTATGGCGGCGTCCAGGTGGCGAGCGACAGCGGCGACAGCGGCGACAGCGGCCCCTTCGGCTATGTCGACGGCATGGTGGCCTCGGTGCCCGCCGAAAAGCGTCGGGCGTTTGTCGACCACGCCGCGTTCATGGCGACCAAGCTCAAGGACAAAGGTGCGCTGCGCATCGTCAACGGCTGGGGCACCGACGTGCCCGAGGGCAAGGTCACCGATTTCAACCGCGCGGTCGATGCCCAGCCGGGCGAAACGGTGACCTTTGGCTGGATCGAATGGCCCGACAAGGCGACCCACGACACCGCCTGGGGCGCCTTGATGGCGGAAGACCTGATGCAGCAGAACCCACCCGCCTGGGACGGCCAGCGCGCGATCTTCGCCGGCTTCGCGCCGATCCTTGACACCGACAAGCAATAACCCCCCGAGCAAAGGAGAGAGAACATGGCCAATCCCAACGGTACCCCGATCTGGTTCGAGCTGACCACTGGCGATCAGGACAAGGCGCAGGACTTCTATCGGGACGTGGCGGGCTGGACCGTCAGCGAATCGCCCGCGCCCGAGCATGGCGGCTACCGCCTCGCCAATGCGCCGGACGGCGGCGGGGTCGCCGGCATCATGAAGCCGCCGCCCGGCATGGATGGCCTTCCCGGCTGGGTGATCTATTTCGCGAGCAGCGACGTCGACGCAATGGTCGAGCAAGTGAAACAGCTCGGCGGCGCGGTTCATTTCGGGCCGATGGACATCCCCCATGTCGGCCGCTTCGCGACGGTGGCCGATCCGCAGGGCGTGCCTTTCCAGATCATGAAGGGTTCGAGCCCGGAGGATTCGACCGCGTTCAAGCAGGTCGCGCATGACCGCGACGGCGGATTCGGCCACGGCGTGTGGATCGAACTCGCCACCCCTGACCCCGATGGCGCGCTGGATTTCTACGGCCGACTATTCGGCTGGGAGAAGAAGGGGTCGATGCCGATGGGCGACATGGGCGACTATATTTTCATCGGCACCGGCGAGGGTTTCCGCCCCGGCGCGATGATGTCGAGCAAGACCACCGGCGCCCCGGCGCGCTGGAACTGGTACGTCCATGTGCCCAATATCGACCAGGCCGTCGAGACGACGAAGGCGAAGGGTGGGACGGTCCTTCAGGAGCCGATGCAGATTCCCGGCGGCCACTATTCCGCCAAGGTCGGGGACGCGCAGGGTTTCCAGATCGGCCTGGTCGGCTCGCGCAAGTAACGTTCCAGCCTAGGAGAGACATCATGAACAAGATGACCACCTGCCTGTGGTTCGATCACGGCCAGGCGCGCGAGGCGGCCGAATTCTATGCCGCGACCTTTCCCGACAGCCGTGTCGGCGAGGCGCATGCATCGGCGACCGACACGCCGTCCGGCCCGGCGGGGCAGGAGCTGACGGTCGAGTTCACCGTCAGCGGCCAGAGTTTCCTCGGCCTCAACGGCGGCCCGATGTTCAAGCCCAACGAAGCGGTTAGCATCATGATCCTGACCGACGACCAGGCCGAGACCGACCGCTACTGGAACGCGATCGTCGGCAATGGCGGGCAAGAGAGCATGTGCGGCTGGTGCAAGGATCGTTGGGGCTTTTCCTGGCAGATCACGCCGCGCGCGCTGCTAGAGGCGACGACCGACCCCGACCGCGCCGCGGCCAAGCGCGCGATGGACGCGATGATGACGATGAAGAAAATCGACATCGCCAAGATCGAGGCCGCCGAACGGGGGGAAACCGTCAATGCGTAAGGTCATCGGCGCAGCGTTTGTCTCGCTCGATGGGGTGATGCAGGCCCCGGGCGGTCAGACCGAGGACTGGACCGGCGGGTTCAAGCTGGGCGGATGGCTTCTCGGCGTGTCCGATGACGTCGTCGACGAGGTGATCGGCGGGTGGTTCGAGAAAC